>CAZUCM010000006.1:0-22520 GCA_964619235.1 uncultured Terriglobales bacterium | reverse complement strand
CGGATTTTGCAGGGAGAGTGAAGGAGAAGAAGATGCAGGAAGAACGTATTCGGGAAGTGCTGGAGAAGCAGTTGGCAGCCGACAATGAGCGCACGATGGGCATGAATCAGGCTCAGTGCGGGACGAACGCAACAATAGGAGGGGCGCTCGGAATGGCGGCGAAAAATAGCCTGCGTAATCGCATTCACCGTAAGCTGATGAGCACGGAAGAGGCCAGGGAGCAACACAATCTCTTAGGCGAGTTGGAAGAACACCTGCTCGACAAGCATCCGGACGTGGCGCGCATCTTGGAGTTGCTGGACCTAACTAAGGGAGCGCAGTAAAAACCGGAAACAGCCCAAAATGTTCAAGCGCATCCTCGCCAAGATCGTACTCGCACTCTCCACGCAGCCCGCATTCCGCGGCGCGGCGTCCAATGGATCTTCCAGCGATCCGATGAAGGTTCTGCGCCACGATGAGATTGACGAAGCCGAGATCGAGACGGCATGTTTCGCCGGGAACTTTGCCAAGAGTGAGGATTACGTCGGCACGCGCGTTGCGTTCCAGGAGCAGTTGGCCATCATGCAGAACGCGAAGAACCGGCGATACCTGAATTCCTGCCTCGGCGGAGCGCAGGAAACGGAACGATTCATCGCGGAGAGGACGCGGGAATGAATTTTGAAAAACGGCCCGACCAGAGCGCTGCCGACGACCGGGCCGCTTCAGCAAACGAGTCTGCCTGATCCTACCCCGAAATATCCCAACTTGCAACGAATCCCGTAAAGCGTTACCCTACTCACAGATATGGCAGGAATTGCAGTAGGGATTGGCGATGTGGGCGCTGGCGCACCTCCCGGTGGCGCTGACAGCTATTCAGAACTCGGCTCTCTTTTGGGAGACGCCTACGATTCAGCAACCTCTGGCGAAGAAACGCCGGCCGGCGAAGCAGGCGAAGGCGGAGGACTGCCAAGTGAAGGCACGTCCGACGCGCCCGGCGGGGAAGCTCCCTCGTCCGCTTCCCCGCAAGAACCCCCCGGCACGCAGGAACAGCAACCGGGCCAGCAGCAGCCCGATGCCGCGCAATCGCCGTGGGCGCTCTCGCCGGACGGTAATTTCTATCAGGTTCCCAAGGCCGAACTGCCGCGAGTGCAGGGCGCTCTCCAGTTCCACCAGCAGGTAGGGCAGATTTTCGCCACGCCGGCAGAAGCTCAGATGGCATCCCAACAGGCGTTCGACATGCGAACCATGTACAACGACTGGATGTATGGCAACGATGATGCCGTGCAGAGCGTGATGAACTTCTGGAGCGGTGCCCAGGCGACCGACCCGCAATCCCGCGCCGCGTTTTCCCGTTCGTTCGAGAAGATGCTTTCCGCCGCCCCCGGAGTTCTTCAGCGCACTAACCCGCAGGCGTACCAGAACTTCGTGCGCGCGCAGGGAAAATCGCTGGTGGATTCGCTCTACCAGAAAGCGGCGCAAAGCGGCAACCCGCAGGATCTGATCGACGCGCAATCCGTCGATTGGGGATTGAACGGCCAATACCAGAAAGAACTTCCGAAGGCCGACCCCGCGGCGCAGGAGCGTGCGAACTTCCAGCGCCAGCAGCAGGAGTTCAACCAGCGTCAGCAGACCGCCATGCAGCGCGACGTGGGGGCTTTCAACAACACTGCCGTGGAAGGCGCAAAGTACACGCAACTCAATGGAAAGATTGATGCTTTGCTCGCGCCAGTGAAAGGCAAGTATGGCGACGTTGCATTCAACGACCTGAAAGCCGGCATTCAGCGTGAAGTGATCGACACCCTGAAGGCATCCGAGTGGTTCACGGAGCACAAGCAAGCCTTCGATCAACTGATGGCCGATTACCGTATGACCTGGCAGAGCGGAAACCCCGGACAGGGCCTACAGCCGCGCGTTCAGGCGTACATCAGCGATTTTCTGTCCAGAGCAAACCGCGTGCTTCCATCCATCGCCGCGAAGCGCGTTAATGCTTCCACGCAGGCCCAAACCGGCAAGCAGAACGGCCGCCAAGTAGCCCCGCAGCAACGCGGCGCTACAGGTCGCCCATCCGCTAACCCGCAGGCCCCAGCAGGAAAAGACGGACAGCCCAAGCGTCTCACTTCCAACGAGTGGGACCAGCAATTTGCGGCGACTTTCCGGTAGAAGCCCGGCGCACTATATCCGCCGTTCCACGTGAAACGGTAAGTTTTCTTACCGCGCCGACTCCTCCGGTCTATTCAAAGGAGTCTTCATAAATGTCGATTACGGCCCAAACGGCGAATGTCATCCCGACGATGATGGAGCAAGTTCGCCCGAAACTCTCCTATTTCCTTGCTCAAAAACAGTCGAAATTCGCAAGTCTGTTCAACAAGGCCGCAGAAAAGCACAACGTCTCGGCTTTCACGGATGCCGCTTCCGGCGGCTCTCCCACCTACACCTATGGCGGTCCCGTCTTGGCGTGGCGCGTCCCGGTGCTCCTGAGCATTGGCGGCGACTACCAGGCAATCAGCCTAGACGGTGGCGACCTGGGAACTGGGTCCATGATGAGCACCGCCTTCATGGCCTTCGGGACCTTCGAGAACGATATTGGCTTCAACTTGCCGCTGCGCGCGATCTACGGATCCAAGGACGCCAAGCAGGCCATCACGAATGCGCTGCAATTCTCGCTCGGCAAGGCAATCTCCGAAATGGCCCTCTACGACGAGATCGGCCTGTTCAACGATTCGACCGGGACCCTGGCGCAAGCCAACGGCACCGGCAGCCCCGTGATTTCGAGTTCGCAGGTCACCTACAACTTGGAATCGACCTTCGCTTTCAACCGCTTGCGAGGGGCCAACGCACTGGTGGACGTGTACAACACCTCCAATGTGCTGCAATTTGCCGGCGCCCGCATTGCCTCGATCAACTTCGCCAGCAATACCGTCACACTGAAAGGTGTAAGCACCTACACGCCGGCCAACACCGACCAGATCATGTTCCCGAACATGGGCCTCGGCGCCGCGGCGGGCTCCTACACCGCCGCCGCCGGATCCTGGCGCAACGGTATCTACACCTTCAACAGCACCACTTCGTCCGGTTCGCTCGGCGGCCTTGCCTACAGCACCGCTTACGAAATGGTGACCCCTGCCGTCAACGGCCAGAGCGGGTTCTACACCCCCTCTCTCCTGTACAGCGGCAAATCCCAGTTGATCCAGCGGCGCGACGAGGAAGCCTACACAGGCGTAATCGGCGTCTGCCACATGGCCCAGCGCGTTTCCTGGTACCTCCAGGGAATCACCATCTCGAACTGGTTCCGCGGGGCGTCCGACAAGATGATCGACATTGCCCCCGGCGGCAACGACTATGGCGACACGTTCATGGCCGGCGATGTGACCCACTACGTCTCCCGCTATGCCGGCAAGGCCCGCGTGGACTGGCTGAGCCCCTCCAACTGGGGCTGGACCCAACTCCAGGACATCGACTTCATCCAGACTCCGGAAGGCCAGCGCATCTTCATCGGCCGATCTTCCAGCACCGGAAACCCCCAGGCTGGCTTCCAATTTTATTTGTGCAATAGCAGACAGCTATATTCCGTCGATCCGGGATGTGCTGTTGTTTTCTATAGCTTAGCGATACCTTCGGGCCAATAGCGGAGTCCGTTCTGGACCAACCGCTAGGTTTTTGACAGTACTTGGAATCGGGGCCAGACTGGCGCTTCTAACGCCTTCTGGCCCCTAAGCATTTTAGCTCCCGAACCGGGGATTCACCCGATTGTTATCCGCTCCCGGACGGCCCATCATCAGGTGAGGCAATATGAGCATCACGGGCACAGAGCATGAGGATCATCCCGACTTCCATCAGCCGATAGAGTGGCCCGCTGTGGATGTTTTCATCTCGGTTGAAAGCGTGGATCAATGACTTCAAAGCAAATCAAGGAGATAGCGGACCGGCTGGCGGCATCGAACTGCACGAGGATCTTGTGCGGTACGGCAGCGCAGGAGATCGCGGCGGCACTCCACAACGCCTACGCGGAGGGATTTGAGGCTGGGCAGCGCGTTACGGCCGAGGGGAAGATCAAGAGTGGCGCTCCTGGTGCCCGATCTTTTCCTGAATCTTTGGAGCGCGTGGACTGGAGCGGAGTCATTAAAGCGTCGGTGCTATAATCCGCACAGGAGAACGCGCCCATGCGTAAAGCCGTAGTCCTTATCGTTTTGGCGGCCCTGGAGACATTTGGGCAGGTCCAAGCAGTGAATCAGGCACAGGGTCCAACCTCGAACAATTACGTCACCTATCTGGATATCGGCTCGACGCCGCAGTACATCTGCGAGGCGCAAGCGGTCCAGCCGCTTACCACCTTCTACGTTTCGTCCTCTACCCTCACGCAGATCGCCGTTTCGTCCAACGTCGGCACGATCACGTTTGCCTCGACAAGCTATTTGTGGATCGGAGCGCGGATCACGGTCGCAGGGTCCGCGACCACAGCGCTCAACGGCACATACAGCGTGACGGGGGTCTCGGGCTCGACGGCGACTATCGCCACATCCGGCGTGTCAAACGGGACGTACAACGACTCTACCCTGACGGTTTCAACGCGTGCCCCGCTGTTGAATTCTCTGGTCTGGGCAATCCAGGTCACGCAGTACTCGGGGGCCAATCAAATCGGACAGTACTGGGCTGGAACTCCAGGGCCTATTCCGCCAATGAATCTAGCGTGTTCGTCCAGGCACAACTACTGATTCGGGATGGTATGATAAGCGCGAAAGGGTAAAATGCTCACGTGGCCGACCACCTTCAGTACCCTTGCGAAGACCATGAGGCGCGCTTGCAACGACATACGGCATCTCTCGCCGCCCTTGAGGTGCAAATGAAAGACCTTATGGGAAACGGGCAACCTGGGCGCATTGCCACCATCGAGAAGCAGATCATGAGCCAGCAGAAGACACTCTGGATCGGGGTGGGAATTCTTTCGGCATTGCAGGTCCTCCACGCCAACGGGATGCTCAACCTCGGGAACCTGTTTCGCGCCTCGCAAACCCAGGACCAGCCGGCGGCAATCCATCAAGTCGTGAAATGAGCCATACCACTCCAGATCTCGACCGTCTCAACAATCTGCTAGGCCAAGAGCTTGGGCGCCGTCCTGATGGCCATCCAATCTTCGCGTGGAAAAACAGCGACGATCTGTTTTGGCCGGCATTTAAGACGGGACGCTTTAAGACCGAAACTCGCCCTGTTGAACTTCCGATTATTGGGGGCCGCACGGAAATTGCCCACATGCAGATTCAGGTTCCCGAATATGCCCGCGACCGGCAGTTGCGCGCCCGTAATACCTGGGTGGTCACCAAATGGCTTTCGCCGGAAGATTTGATCTACGGAACCGACCGTCCGCACGGTGAACGCCGCGGCGATTTCGATGCAATCGACGCACGCCCCCGCCCTTCGCACGCAACCCTTCTGGAAATTTGGAATGAGCGTTATCCTGGCGCGGATTTTCCGGCGCATGGATGGCGAGTGCCGACCGATGCAACCCTTCCGGGACGCGAAGGTGGCCCGCGAGAGCCCAACGAGATCGATACCAAGTGGTTTATTGCCTGCGTGAAGGAGCAGACCCGTCTCGGCTTTCAGGAACGCTTGCAGCAGCAACTTGACGGAGAGGACGCGGCTAACGCTGCTAAAAACAGCACGATTGAAGTGGAGATCCGCGACAGCTTCCCGGCATTTTTGAACCCGGTTCCAGGGAAGCGCTCAAACTTCGTTTCCTTCCCCTGGACGCGCAAGGATCGATTGTAATGCTATCATTCTCAAAGGAGAACATTTAAGTGGCGAGATATCAGGCGGACGCAGCCTTTATATGCAGCATTTATCCCGGCAAGCTGCCGGTGATTCGCCGGAATTACGGCACCAGCGTTCACGGAGAAGGCAAGGGAGCCAACCGTTCAACCACATTCAAGCTGGAGCCCGTCGCACGCGGCGAGAAGCCATTCGTGCTCCCCATCTATGATTCCTTTGAAGAAATCCTGGATATTGCGGGGCTCTCGGCTGTGACTAACACGCCGAAAAAGCCACGCATCTCCAAGCCGGTGCCGGTTGAGGCCATTGTTGCCGACCTCCTCAAAGAGTGGACTGGCGGCCTGTTCAACGTGCCGGCCGGCGCCATGCCGGGAATCATACTGCTCAACCCCATGAAGGTCGAGTTGAAGAAATTCGAGGCCGACAACTCCCTTCCAGGTCCGAATCCCGGCGAACTTCAGCAGATGATTGCGCAGCAGACAGCGTATTTCGAGTACCTTTTCAGCGAAGGCGAGCGTCTGGACGCGCAGAAGGAATGGAAGGAAATCACGGACACCATGAAGCTGGCGGCCGACTGGTTGGGCCACGCCCGTACATGGTCGCACCGTGCCATCGCCCGCGATTCTTCGCCCTGCCCGCTTTGCACGGAGATCATTCCAAATGCGGCGGCGGTCTGCCCGCGCTGC
The DNA here is from genome assembly GCA_964619235.1 of uncultured Terriglobales bacterium. Taxonomy (GTDB): domain Bacteria; phylum Acidobacteriota; class Terriglobia; order Terriglobales; family Acidobacteriaceae; genus CAZUCM01. The sequence goes on along the minus strand of CAZUCM010000006.1, from coordinate 16,092 downwards.
CATCAGCAAATCCGGGAGCTTCCGCCAGAGATCGCGCGGCTGAATGCCGCGCTGCGCAAGACGGCGTAGGAGGAAACGATGGCCAATTGCTCAGTGCAGAACATCCTCGACGATGTGAGAGCGCTTCTGAGCGACACGCAAGTTGTGGGCGGCGAAGTTTTCACGAATAATTATTTGCTTGGCGTCACAGGCAGCGGGACTGCCGGATCTGGTTCCCTTTTTGGGGAACCGTACCGCACAATGTTTAGCAAGATCACAGGCGGCTCCAAGCGTGTTCAGCCGAACTGGCTCATCACAGTTCCCGCCAACACCACGGTAGTTATCCCTGCCACCTACGGCATCCTGGATTTCAGCGAACCGGAAATGCTGGAGGAGCGTGCTGCCGGAAGCGAAATTGCCATCGCCAGCACTGATACCAGCACGCCGATCAACGTTACGTGCTCCTCGCCACATGGACGCGGCCCGAACGGTTCCCAGGTAGAGGGCGCGATCTCTGGCGTTGTGGGTTCCTACGCACCCTGGGGCAATTGGTTCGCAACGGTTACCGGAGCCACTACATTCAGCCTCAATGGAAGCGGCAGCGATGGCGTTGCGGGCACGGGAGGGGCATTCTGGCCAAGCTCGCAGGTGCCATTCACCGAAGTCTATCCAACCGATCTGGTGGGCGCGCTCGACGGGGCGCCGGGAGCCTGCCTGGGCACCTATCTTTGGAGCAATAATCGCCTGCAATTTCGGGGCGCGACTCAAGCCGTGCAACTCCGCATCACGTACTACGCAAGCGGATCCGCGCCGACGAATCCGAGCTACGTCATCCCCATCGACAATTGCAGGGATTTCCTTGCGTGCGCCACAGCTTCCGCCGCCGCGCGAGCGAAGGGATGGATGCAGATGTCGGAATCGCTGCGCAATAAGGCGTATGGAGATCCGAGCCACCCCGAAGAACTGGCGCTCATCGATCTGTTCTATATGAGTCAGGTGCTTGCCGATCAGCGTGGCCCACAGAGACGCCAATTGCCCTTCCGAAACCGCCGGTATCGCTACGGCAGTTATCTGTTGCGATAGGGAACGCCCCACCATGCTATCCTTTGCTTGAACCCCGGCATTTTCGGGACTCTAAAGGAGAAAAAGACACATGGCCAACAAATTAGGAAATCTGACAGCCGCCATTCGCGCTCCGTTCGCAGGGAACCCGAATATTCCGGTCCCGTATCCGAGCGTGGCGTGCAGTGCGCTGAACGCCCCCGGCATTCCGTTCGAGTGGGCTTACGCCAACCAGTTTGAACAGCGATTCGCCAACGCGGCCGGCACGGATTACATTCACGCAATGGCCGTAAACTCCAGCAACCAACTGCTGATAGGCGATGAATTGGCGCGGCAGGCGCGTGCCCATTTCACGTTTTCTCAGTACGTGACAGCGACCATCGTTTCGCAGATTTTCGCCACGATTCCATCAGCGTGTCGCGTCACGCAAATCCAGTTCATCTGCCACGTTGCGGGCTCCGTCAGCGGCGCCAGCAAGCCAACGCTCTACGTGGAGCACCTGACGAGTACACAGGCCCCAGGTTCCGGCGTGGCACTTTCGAGCACGGTGGACTGCCATGCGGCTACCGCCGACACACTGCAAACTCTCACGCTCAATATGCCGACCACCGGCAATACAGACGATCCAAATCTGTATCTGGCAGTTGGCGACCGCTTGGGAATTGTGGTTGCCGGCACGACAACCGCCCTGGCCGGCGTCGAAGTCACCGTTACCGTGCAGCCGTTCAAGTCACAATTGGTGACGTTCAGCATTCCGCTGAACGCGGATATCCCGGCGGCCATGGCGATCTTCACCGCCAATCGGCCCTACATTCTAACCGCAGTTTCGTATTCGCACACGACCAAGGGATCTTCGGGTTCCGCGGTCACGATGCAGATCACTAACGATCCAAGCGGGACGGCGCCGGGCGCCGGAACAGCGCTTTTGACCAACAACACCAATGCCGGGTTCGACTGTCGGGGCATAGCAAATACCGTTCAGGTGGGAGCACTCACGGCAACGGCGGCGAGCTTGCGGCTGGCAACCGGCGGCGCGCTTTCGTTCTCCATCACGGGAACCGCGACTGCTTTGGCCGGGATTTGCATCACCCTGACCTTGCAGGCAACAAGCGCTGACCGCATCGAAAAAACCTTCTCACTGTTCAACGTCCACGGCCAAACGGACCTGACCGGGCTTTCCGCGCAGAATATCTGGACTGCCGACCGAGACTACGAAATCCTGGATATTCGGGAACGCCATGCGGTCGTTGCGGGTCAGGCAGGAACCATCAATGCCTATGTGGACTCTGGCACGACTGCTCCCGGCGGAGGACAGGCAGTAGCCACCAGCGCGTTCGATTTGACGGCAACAGCCAATACGGCAGTTGCGGGGACTCTTCAGGTGCTCGGACTGCGCTTCCTGCTGGCCGGAGACCGGCTCTCGGTCAAAGTAGCGAGCGGCAGCGCGGCGAGTTGCCAAGGAGAACAGATCACGATAGCCCTCCAGCCTCGGTAGGAGGTGGATCGTGGCTTATTTTCCCGGCAATACCAGTGAGATCGACATAACGAACTTCCAGGGGTCAGCCCAAGCGGTTGACCCCTATGTCCTTGACCTGGCGCATGGTCTTTATTGCCAGAATGCCGATTTCATTACGGGACCGGGTGCAAGTCCGCAAGTGCAGTGCATGACGCGCCGGGGATCCTCCCAGGTAGCCCAGATTCCGAACAGCGACGGTGGCATCCTGTCGATGTTCAAGTGGTACTTCAACAACGCTGGAACTCAGGATTGCTATGCCGTCTACTATGCCCCCTCGGTAGGAGCCAAGGCGTACAGCCAGCAATCCGCCTCATTTGTGGCTCTTGTGGCCGTGACGGGCGCCAAGTACCTCTCGTTTGCCACTGATGGTATCCGTGGATATTTCGCCTTCGGCGACGCCAGCGGGCGTTACAGTGCCAATTCCGGGTACATCTACAATGCCGCGACGGGCAATGCCGACAAGTTGTTTGCGCCTCCATTCGCAAGTTCCGCCGTGACGATCACGATAAGCTCAACAGGGGCCGGGAATGTGACCATTGGAACACACCGCATCGGGTTTCTCTACACGACGAGAAATGGGTACAGCGGCCCTCTCTCTCCGATTTTCGGCAATCAATTCGCGCCCTCGGTCGTTACTGTCACATCTGGCGTATACCAGTCGTTCAACGCGGCCTTTGCGTTCTCCTCGGTTCCGACATGGATGACCCCAGGCGGCACGATTCAGGTTGTGATGAGTACGGCAGCCAACCCCAACGAGTTCTACGCGGTTCCCGGAACGATTACGAGTTTTCCCAGCACCCCTGGGACGGTTACGATCTCAGTGAGTATTTCAGACGGAGATTTGGCCGCTACTGGAAATAACGTCACCCAACAACAGAATCTGTTGGCATCCTCAATCAGCGGGACACCGCCATTCTATCCGAGTGCGATTTTCGCCTATTCTTCGCGCATGTGCTACGTGACCCTGGATGCGGCAGGATTCCCGGTTGTCTACATTTCCGATCCGAGTAATTATCAATCCTTGAACGCCGGAAACAACGGGGTTTACCTTCAAGGGAAGGAGATCCCGGTCCACGGCTGTTCCATTGGACAGGTATGCTACATCGCAAGTCTTTCGGGCCTCTATGCGACCTCTGACAATGGCGGATACCCAGTCACTTGGACCCCCCCACAACGTGTGGACGGCTCGGTTGGGGTGCTCGCTCCATCGTGTTTACTGGCATCTGCCGGCCGGATTTTGCTGGCTTCCGAAAAAGGGCTTTTCTCTTACAGTGGGGGCGCCTTCCCCCAGATTCCTCTTTCCTACTGGCAGGCGCCGGATTGGAACCGGATCAACTGGGCCGCGCCCACGCAGGTAAGCATCGTTGACGATGGATTCGACCGCGTAGATCGCGTGATCGCTCCCCTCAATTCGTTGGTGACAAACGCCAGCAATACGAATCCAATTGTCATCACGACCGGCGTGAAGGTGGGGGCCGCGATTCAACCATACCCGCACCTGATCCAAACCGGCATGAGCGTTACAATCAGCGGAGTCGGTGGCAACACGGCGGCGAATACAACGGCGGTTGCAACCGTAACCGGACCGAATACGTTCACGATTCCGGTCGCGGGAAATGGGGCCTATACAAGCGGCGGAGTGGTGACACCGAACTCCCCCAACGCCGAAATGTCGTGGAATTATTCGCAGGGCGAGCAGGCCGGTTCACTTCTCTATTCGCTGAACGCTTTCACTGCGTACGGACAGGGAGCATCCGCAACAATACACAATATCGCAACGGATACCGATGAGGTTTGGTATGCGCCAGCGCAGAGCAATCCAGGAGGCATTATCCGGCGCGTTCTTCCCTCCGATTCGCCAATCTATCAGGACGTGGATCTCAGCGGCAGCGCCGCGGCTACCAGTTTTCTCTACGAAACCGGGATTGTGCCCGCTTCTGCCGATGAATCCACGACCCTGCACGACTACCACGGAGCGCACTTGCGAGTTTCGGGAAATGGCAATCTGAACTTGACGGCCTACGGGATCGACCATCTGCGCAGCACCGTTCCCCCGGCAAGCCCCCTTGCCATTTCCGGCGCTCCGGGGCTCGAATACTTGGTTAAGTGGTGGTTGCGCTCAGAGCAGCAATCCCTTATGGTTGGGACCAATGCGGTGGGAGCCTTTGCCATCCTGGCATTCCTCCGTCTCTATTTCACGAATTCTCTGCCGATGCGATAATCGTGTCAGATGATTTCGCTGGCTCAATACGAAGACGACCGCGCTGAAGGAAAGCCCGCGATTCCAGCCGTTGCGTGCCCAGAATGCGGAGCGGAATTGTTCGATGACGTGGCTCCGATTTTCGTTGCCGGATGGCGTCGGCTGACGTGTCCGACATGCAAGTTCTCTAAGGTTGTGAGGGCGTAAGATGCCGGTCACGAGTCCCAGTTCGCAATCTCTCATCCCGGCCACGCAGCAGAACCCCGGTAACGTGCGTCGCATTGCGCAAGGGTTTGTTTCCGGCACCGGCCAAAGTTCCGATCCTTCCCTCTGGACCAATAACGGCCAAGCGCTTCAGTCTGTACAGGATCAGCTCGATAAGATCTGGACAGTGCTTCAGCAGTCCATTCCAACGCCAGATCCGATTCAGGTTGTGGACCCCAACGGGGCGTTAATCGCTGAAATTGGGGACATGGTAGATCCGTCAAACAACACGGCCTACCAAGGGATATGGGTAAACAATCTGTATGCGGGAGGTTCTGGGCCAGCCACTGCCGAGCTCATCGTCACTCCCTCGGGAATCGCCGTTAACAATGTCACCATCACCGAAACCGGAAGCGGCGGAACAATTGTCATCAGTCCAACACAGCCCGAAATCCTACTCACGTCGAATGTCAGCGGAAATCCGACTATAACAATCACTCCCGCCGGCACGTATGGGCCAGAGATTCTGCTGCAAGGAACGGGAGGATGTGAGATTCTAATAACCATTTTTGGTTCTTTGCAGCCCGAAATTTCGGTGTACGGCGGCACTGGAAACGGAGGTTCCACAATCTCCCCCGAAGAGATCACTATTCAAGGAACAGGGGCCGGCAATAGTCCGCAAATCCAGATTGAGAATCAGTCCATCCTGATCGTCAACAGCTTGGACCAGCAGACTTTCAAACTAACGTCGAATAATGCGCAGAACGCTTGCACGGCTCTTTTCGAGAATGGTGCCGCAACCATTTCGGTCCTGATTGACACCACGGGAACCACCAACATTGCGATGAACGTGCTGGGGGGGGTTCTGAATATGGCAAGCGGAGGAGCTGCGATTGCTCAACTTGCCTACGAGGGGGTGGCCATCCTGAACAACTCAGCTCTCCTCTGCGCTGCACTGATAAACTCGTCCAACTCTGGATATCTCGTAGTCTCAAATTCTTCTGGCATAGGACAAATTACAGCATCCGGGTTAACCGGCAATCTGAACCTCACGGGAGTTTATCAGCAGAATGGGACCTCTGGCATTTCAGCCACGGCCACGCTTCGAGCGCTGACGCTCGCCGGATCGAATGGCAGCATCACCTTTGCTGGCGGAATCGCCACGGCCTATACGGCCCCCACATAGGAATTATGCCACCCAAAAAGCTCACCCTTACGATCGATCAGACCATCGAATTTACAAAGACTTGCGCCGAGATGGATGGATTCGTGGCCGGTGCCCAAGCCATGTCCGCACATCTCAAAAACCTATTGGTGCAATCCTTGGCGCAGAAGCAACCGGAAGCCCCTCCCGCGCAGCCATCAGGAGAACACCCTCAGGTGAATACCCCCCAACACCCGGATTAGGTTAAGATTCTCTCAGGAGGATTTTAGCCCATGAGCCCGAGTGGCCCTGGCGGTTATCCGCAACAGCAGCAACAAAATCCATACGGTCAGCCGATGGCCAGATATCAGCGTGGAGGCGGCGGAATGCCTCCGCAGGGTGCTATGCCTCCTGGTGGGCCACAGCAGGCCGGCGGAGCACCGATGCCTCGCGGCAATTTTCAGGGCATGGCTGGCCCACAACCGGGCCAGCAGCGGATGCCTCCGCCTTGGATGCAAGGTGGCCAAGGCGGCGCGGGCACCGCTCAACCGTCCGCTGGCGGGATCGCGTCTGGAACAGCGGCACCGGCAACCCAACCGCAACCGCAAATGCAGCAGCGACCGATGTCTACGCAACCGCAAATGCAGCAGCAACCGCAAATGCAGCAGCGCCAGCCTGCTCCGTGGTTGCAGGGCGGCGGAGCACCGCAAGGCGCACAGCAGGGGATGCAGCGACCGATGTATGCCGGCCAAGGCGCGGGGCCGGGACAGCGCCAGCAGCAACAGGGTCCGCAACCACCGGCAAATCCACAAACCCAGAATCAACCGATGCCTCCGCAGTGGCAGCGGCCTTATCAGACTTCGTAGGAGGACACCTTGGGAGGCTACACTCTTCCGGTCCAAATCTCAAACGATCCGAGCGACCCGACGCAGAATAACCCTTACGGTGTTTACGGGTACAACGGGTACGGTGGCTTCTCGCCCTATTCTGGCGGCATTGACAATTCTTCACAGAACTGGGGAACAGCGGTGGGCGCAGCAGGACAAGACGTAAGCCCAAGCGCCAGCATCTCCGATATCACAAGCGCTAACCGCAATCAGATTTCGACGGAGGGGAACGTCATCGCCCAGCAGGGCGGCAACGAACTCAATTATTACGGCCCCCTTCAGCAGCAGTACACCGGAGCGGAAAACCAAGCTCTCAACGAACTGGAAGCCACTCCAGGGTTCACGCCGGATCAATCCGCCCAGATCAACGCAGACTATTCGCAGTTCAACACGACGCCGGATCAGTACAGCGGCATCACGAATACACTCGGAACCGGCGTAGGCGCCGAAACCGGCTCTTTGACAAATTACGGCCAAAATGTTGGCCAGCAACTCGCCAACTACGAAACCAATTTGAGCGGAGAAGTCGGAAACTATGACACGTGGACCGGAGCGGCCAATACCGCTTACGGACAGAATGTGAATGCCGCTCTCGGACAAGCTGGAACCGGCATCGGAACGGCCACCTCGGGGCTTGCAACCGGGCTCCAACAGGCGCAGGGAGCCTTTCAGCCACTCAATGCCGCGGTCAATAATACCGCTCTTGGTTTCGACCCGAACCAAACCGAACAACAACTGACTCCCGCGCAACAACAAGCGATGGTGACAGCGGCCGGAACCACGGTGGGAAATCAGTTCCAGCAGGCGGAAGACACGCTGCAACAGCAAGCGGCGGCGCAGGGCAATACCAGCCCCGCCGCGCTCGCAGCGATGCGGCAACAGCTTGTCACCCAGGAAGCGGCTACCGCTGGCGACACCATGACCCAAGCGGCCATTCAGGCTGAACAAGCAGGATTCCAGCAAGCGAGCTCCATCGAACAACAGCGCGAAGCTGCTACCCAGACACAGGCTGGATTGCAAGCAACCGCCGCGACCACCGAGGAAGCGGCCGCGCAGGCGGCGGCGGCGCAGGCTGGCCAGACCAACGTAGCGGCGCAGGAATATCTCGCCGGCCAAGGAGTTGCCGGTCAGGAGGCCATCGGCGCAGAGAATGCCAACACAGCGGCGCAGGCTGGGGCGCAAGGCATTGCCGCCGCGAATACTATCGGCCAGGAGAACGTCGGTCAAGAGGCCAATTACGGTCAGTTTGCGACCGGCGAGCAAAACACCATCACGGGGCAGAATTACAACAACGCCCTCACGCAAGCCCAAATGCAGTATCAGCAGGGCACCGGCAGCCAGCAGTTGACCTCTCAGGGGGCTCAGGCGGTCGGGAATGCGCAGCAGGCCGGCATGGCGTCCTATCGGTCCGGAGTAGCTGGCCAGGAGGCACAGGCGCAGCAGGGCGGCCAAGCGGCTGTACAGGCCGAGCAGGGGGCCTACGGAACGCAGACCAGCGGCATCAATCAGGCCACCCAAACGCAGGCCAATTACGCTATCGGTAAGCCCTCGCTCGGAGATCAACTTGCCAGCGGGTTAGTTCAGTCACTTTTCGCGGAAGGCGGCGTGGCAACCGAACCCACAATCGCCAAACTTGGCGAGCGCGGACCCGAAATGGTAGTCCCGGTGCCCCGGTACAAATCGCAACGAAAGTCGGAATATGACTCATTCGGGAAGGCGGCATAAGATGGGCGGATTCGCTGGAGCGTTGGGGCAGATCGGCACGGGTATTGCGCAAAACGCGGCCAATCGCTCTCCGGTATTTCGGGCGCTCTATCAGCGCTATCTGAGCGGAAGAAACCCCACGGGAACGCCACAGATGGCCAACAAGCCCGGTTACGGCCAAGTGGCCAATACTGCTGGGTGGACCATCAACGGGCAACCCTTGGGCGATAACGCGCCAGCGCAAGGCCCTGGAGCAATGGGGCAGATTCCTGGCCCGACCGGCCCTCCCGGTGCCGATCCGATGGCGACCGATGTTGGTTCCGACATGGGCAGCGGAATCCCGCAACTCGCGGGGGGAACGCTCATCACGAAACCGACGATTGCCAAGATTGGCGAAGCCGGTCCAGAGGCCGTGGTGCCGTTGACTCCGCGCCCAGGGAACAAAATGCAGCCGGATATCATTGAGGGGCGCGTTGCCGCCCCGCGCGTTCCCGGCGTTCACTATTCTCGGTACAAGTCATTCAATCGCTTCGGCCCAAATGCTGGCGGAAACATAACTTAGATGGGCACTTCATACTGGGGTCCACAATCCGACGATTCTTCGGTCTATCCGCAGAATTGGGATGACCCGTGGGCGCAACCGCTGCGCCCCCTAAACGGTACTGTCCCGCCGGCTACATTGGACTCTTCGGGAAGCTCGTTTGGGTTCCAGCCGGATGCCGACCCCTATCAAGGCGCCGATTGGTGGCGAACGCCACTCCCCAATGGGTCTTTCAGCCCGCAGTTGACCTCTGGCGGGGCGGCTGGCACCGGCCAGACGGCGCAGCCCCAGGCGGACATGAGCACGAACGCTCCTAGCGCGGAGGCAGGCAAATTGCTTGCGGGCAACCAGCCTTCAATGCCGCCTCCGGACGTTAGCGCGTTGCCCATGAACTATTTGCAACCGGCGCTTGGAGATCAGCCGCAGGGACCGCCCCCAATCCCGCAGAAGTCCATGCCGCCGCCTGGCACGGTCGATCCCGATAGCGGATTGATAATCCGCGGACCCGATCCGAACGCAATTGCAGCGCGGCAGGCGCAAGCGAAAATGAGCCCGCTCGATTCGGCTGTCCAGCAGGCCGAACAACGGGTGGCCGCAGGACCTCCGCAACTCAATTCAAATTGGGCGCAACGGCTCGGCATGGCAATTCTCAGCGTGACGAAGTTGGCCCCAGCCGCTATGCAGATTGTCCACCCGCAGTGGACGCAACAGATGGCGGCGTACCAGCAGGCCGAAAAGGATCTCGGAACGCTTTCGAGTGCACAGGAAGCACAGCAGCGTGGCGCGTGGTATCAGGCGCAAGCCAATGAAGGAAAAGGACGTTATCTTCGAGTAGGGGATGGAGTCTTTGACCAACTCACCGGCCAGTGGGTTACCCAACCCACGAACAAGTCAAACCTCGTACCCGTCGATCCAGCGCGGGCGAAAGCACTGGGCATCGGTACTTTGGATGACGGAAAATACTACCTTCCCCAGCAGACAGCAATCGAGCTCCTGAAACTTGGAAATGCACCCGAGGGCGGCATTCACGTTCGCCCGACCGAGGCAACAAGCAAGATGGGATTCGTGCCAGACCCGAATTCTGGGCTCGTGTATATCCCCAAGGAAGGCGTTGGCGAGTATGTCGGCAAGGAACTTGCTGCGCCGCCAGCACCCAACGCCGAGAGTCAAAAACTGGCCCAGCAGAACGCTATCGCCAAGATGGAGATGGCTGGAGAGCAAATCCCCGCAGCAGCGTTTATGGATCAGTCAAAACTGATTTCTGCCATTCGTAACTCGAAAGTTTTGACACTTCCAGAAAAAGCAGCGGCAGTCGGCTATGAGGGCATTAATACTTCCCCTTCGTCGCAAGGTTCCGCTGCTACAATCCGCATTGAAGGTCGGATCGGGGCCTACATTGACACGCAGACGGGCCAGGCGGTCAGCATGAACGCCGAAGAGTTCAACGCCGCAAATCGTGGCGCTCCGGGGCGTTATGTCCAATCCACCGTGGCGGTTCCGGCGATGCAACGACACGCAACGTTTGCTGAGATCCAGAATGCAATCGACCAGGCCCGCAGTTCAATTCCTACACTCGGAAGCCTCGACGCGGGTTCCCGCGCCGAACTGGCAAACGCATTGGCGGATGAAACCGGCGGCAGAATGACGACATTTTTGAACGGTGCCGTCCAGACGACGATGAGCCCGGCTCAACGGAACGCTGTAATCGCCCTCAAAAACCTCAACGAGAGCGCACTTGCGTTGCGTAGCGTGCAGGGACTCGGGCAAGGGTCCGAACAGATGCGGAGGGCCATTCTAGCCACGCTTCCAACCGGCACAAGTCCCGATACCGCGTACATGCTGGACCAATTGAAAACCTTCGAGCGGTCGGTGCAAAAGCTCCATCAGGGAACGCCGGGGTTGGGTGGCCCGGCGGTCGTCGCGCCGTCTCTAGGCGGTGGGCGCGGCGGCGCCCTCACCCCCGATGATATCCGTAGGAGGCTCAGTGGCCGGTAGCTCCGTTCCTCTCGTACCTCCCGAACTCGCCGACATGGTGAATCAAGGAGTTTCCGCTGGAATGTCGAGCAGCGATATGGTGGGGGCTCTTTCGCAGCATCCAGTTTACGGATCCAGAGTCAGGGATCTGTTGAACTCCGGCGCGCAGCCGGATGACATTGTGAACGCCATTGCATCATCTCAAGCGCCGCCGTCCCCTCCGAAACAGTTCGTCCCCCATGCAACAGGCGGTCGGCTGAACGATCCGATAAACCGCAACCCGCCTTCTGGTATCGCGGGCGCTATCATGCAACCCTATGCCATGATGGGCAACGGCGCGGAGCGCATCTACAACGCGCAAGACCCTTCGGATGTGGCCGGCGGCATTTCTGACATTGCGCGAGGAGGGATGGCTTGGGGCGCCCCGGCGGTGCTGCCTGCCGCCCTTGCCGCCGCTCCAGTTGCCACGGCGGCTGGAATGGCTGGAGGCGCGATCGCTGGAACGGGAGCGGAAATGGGCCTGAAGGCAATGGGCGCTCCGCAAGGGTTCGCCGAACTGGGGGGTACCGCTGCCGGAATAGGAGCGGGTGCATGGGCTGGATACGAAGCATCACAACCGAAGGATTTGGGCCCGCATATCGCCGCAACAAGGGCGTGGGGATTCGAGAAAAACCCCAAGATTTTTGACGAACTCGTACCTCAGTACGGACAAGTCAAGTTGACTTCCGCCCTCTCGGATTTGAAGCCAGCAATGCAAGCCGGAAGCGGCCAAGGGGCTCTTGGGGCCGGCGCGCCCGCAACCACTGGCACGGGGCCGAGCGGAAGAATCGTTGGGCTCAATGGATTTGCCGCGAATGCGGACGGTGAAGGCCCTTTCTTCAACGAAGCAGTAATTCGGCAGATACCGGGAGTCCTGGACGAGAACCGGGACGCTTGGGATCAATGGAAGGCCAGATCTGCGGGTCAGTATAGGGATGGAACGCCAGTTGTAAATGCGACGGCCGCCGCACTCAAAAACACCATTTCAGATCCGCGTGCCCAGGCCATCGTGGATGAGGCGCAGAGAGTTTACGGGAAGAATCTTTCCGCTGATGAACTGGAATCTTTGCTGATCGAAAAAAATGCGGAGTTAAAGCAGTTCTATTCGCAAAATCCAGATGTACAAGCCGCTGCGGAAAGAGCGGGCGCGGATACACTGAAGTCCAAAGCTCTCCTTGAAGCGCAAGCGCGGGCGATCCGGGAAAGCCTCTACAATCTCATGGACCCGGAGGGCGGCGGTGCTGGCCCGCGTGAACTTCAAGCTCGGTACGGCGCACTGAAAGCAATCCAGGATGCGGCAAATGATCCAGCAAAGAGGCAGGCAATCCTCGCCACTCACCCGGTTGACGTGCCAGAACAGGCGGTTGGCAGTGGGCAAATCAACCCGGTAGCCGCGGTTAAAGCGCGAAGACAGGACCCGGAGTGGCTGATTCAGTTCGCCCTCAACAATGCAGAGAATCCAAGCCCGCTTCCTGTTCCAACGAAGCCCTATCCGTTTAACCCCCGTGGACTGCCCGGAGCGTCTCGGGGGATAGGCGCACCACAAGTTGCCCCATACAGTAGCGGAACAACTGGCGGGATGCCTCCTGCGTGGCAGGCAAACCAGTGGCAGAACGTCAACGGGCCGCGCCAGTTGCCAGCGGGTTCATATCCGTTCACGCAGGGAATCAGCGTGCCCGATCTGGCGGGAAACATTCAGCAGGGATATGGCGAGACGATCAGGCAGCCGCGAGGACTGCCAGCGGGGAGCCCGCAATTCACTCAGGGGACGAGCGTTCCTGACATGACCGCACCAGCGCCCCAAATAGGAACTCCGCGCTTGGCTCCAGGGCAAAGCATTCGGCCTCCTTCGGAATTGAGCGGACAGGCGGGCGATATCACCGATGTTATTCCGGTGCGGGACGCTCAAGGAAATATCTCCTACGCTCCGCGCGCAAGCGCTCCCCAGCCGCGCGTGACCCCTGAAACTTTGGCATCCCGGATGGCGCATCAATTCTATAAGCTGTTGGGAGGGCCGGGAGGTAGCCAATAGCATGGGCGCAGCACGCACAGTCACCGAACGCAGGGCCGCACGCTTGGCGCGCAAGAAATCCGCCCCCAGCGGAATGCCCGGAACGGGCGATGCCGGCGCGATCCCGCACACCGACGTCCCCACACAAGCCGTCACCGACCCCGTTACTCCGAAGATCGAAGACGACATGGCCGCTAGCGGCCTCCCGGTGGTTCGGGGAAACTCGAATTTGCAGCCGATGGTCCCACAGGGGCATCAAACCGTCTCCGCTGTAGGCCAGCAACTCGCAGCCCTCGGTGGTCCCGATGAAATCATCCCGGCTACGTCACGGCGCGCGGTGGAGACGGCTTCCGATGTGGCGGACCAGACGGGTGCGGCGGTGGGCGATCCACAACCGGACCTGGAATCCCATGCTCTCGGCCAATTGGAGGGTGAGCCGAAAACTCCCCAGGTAAAGCGTTACCTCGCGGACCTGATGAAGAAAAATCCGAACGGCCGCATTCCCGGCCAGGGGGCTATGTCCAACCGGCCGGGCGAGTCGTTTAACGAGTTTCGCACTCGCGTCTTAACGGCCACGCGCGGCCTGATGCAGAAGTTGTCACAGAACCCGACCGAACGCATCTTGGTTCCGACCTCTTCCCAAGTCATTAAGGTTGTACGTTCCTGGTGCGCGGCTGGATGCCCGGACAACTTTGCAATCGATCACCGTCCGATGCTCGCGGACGATACAGGGAAGCCCGGAGATATTGAGCGTTTTTTCCCTAAGCCTGATGGCAAGTGGGAGTTGACGCCATTCAAGCCAGCGGACGCCAAAAACTTCCCCCCAGGCATCTATTTCATGCGCCACGGCGAAACCAGCGCTATCCAGGCGACGAACCCTTCCGCCGGCCAGAAGGCGCGGGCGCAGATCATCAGCCATATTCGGTCTGGAAACTTTCAAGGCGCAAAAGATGTGGCGACGAACGCGCATCGCGCGGGTCACCTTGGCGACAACGAGATCGAACAGGCCATCAACGAAGCGTTGCCAGGCGCGGATGATGCGGCGCGACTGCCGTCTGACCAACTGCTTGCGTCTTACAGCGCAGCGAATCCCAACAAGCGCGCAGAATTATCCCCGGCGTTTCAGCAGAGATTCAACCGGGACACTTTGGCGACAGTGAGCCCGGAAGCGCGCCATGCGCTGCAATCGCACCTCGGGAGGTTAGGAGTACGGCCATATAACTGATACCGTAAAAGGGAAGCCATGAGCGCAGAGACAAATTTTTATTTCGCTCCCTTGACGCCGATATTTTGGCAGCCGTCTGGCGGCTTATGGCTCCCAGCAACGCTGGATGCAAGCGGAAACCTGAACGTTAACGTGCAGGCCGGTGCGGCGGGCGGCACTGCATCCAAAGACGAATCCGCATTTACCGCGGGATCATCCTACGGCACCCCGATCATGGGCTACGATCCGACCAGCGGCGAACTGCTGGTGGTTGGCCTTTCGGCTGGAACCCGCAACCTGGCGGCGGTCGCTACCCCCGTCACGTCTACCGCGTGCTCTACGAACGCTCCGGCCACGGTGGGGACCAGCAGCGCGCAGGCCATCGCGGCGAATAGCAGCCGCAAGAAGCTGGTTCTCCAGAATGTCGGCACCACCGTGCTTTACGTGCTTTTGGGCGCTGGGAGCGCGAGCGCGACGAACTTCACATTTGCCCTTCCGTCTGGTGGATCTTCCAAAGATGGCACTTGTCCCGTTTACGTGGATACGATGTGGCAAGGCGCGGTTCAGTGGATCAGCAGCGCGGCGGGCGGAATAGGAGTGGCGAACGAATGCACGTAATCGAGTTTCACGTCCAAACCGTGTGCTTGCTCGTAATCGCCTGGCGACTCTGCGAGCCGACGAAGCGACAGTTCAGCAACTGGCGCGAACGGCGGCGATTGCACCGGCAGCACATCAAGCAACTGGAGGAAAGCGGCTTATGAGATTTCTCGCGGTTCTCGCGCTCTGTGTAGCGGCATGGGGACAGACGCCAGTAACGATTAAGGACCCAGCGAATCCGGCCAATCCAGGTACGGGCGTGGCGCCAGCGAGTACGGCCGCAACTTCCGGACAGCCGGCGGTCGTCGTGGCCCCATCCCCAAACACGCCTCTGCCGGCGGGCACGAACGCCCTCGGAACGACGCTTCCGACGCCGGGATCGACTATCTATAGCGGCCAGCAAGCCGTGACGGGCACAGCGGCGGCCCTCCCGTCGCAGGCGGTCCACTACGCTTGCATCATCGCAATACCAACGAATGCCATCACAATCTACAGCGGCCCGTCCGGCATCACGACGGGCACGGGGTTCCCAATGACCGCAAACTTCCCTGTCTGCATCGCTGTTACTAACCTCAACGTGCTGTACGTGGTCGCCTCTACGACAGGAGCATCGGTCGCATGGCTCGCTTACTGATTCGAGGTTTCGGAGCAATCGCGTTGATCGTGCTGATCCTCTGCGCGCAGCAGGGGCCAATATCGACAGGTGGTGGAGGCGGCAGCAACCTTTCCACTCCGATCAGCCCGGCAAACGGAGGCACCGGAATTTCCGGCCCCACGGCCCATTACGTTCCAGTAGCTGAAGGTTCCAGTCATTTCAGTTTCGTTACGCCATCCACTTCCGGTTATGTGCTCACGTCGAATGGAACCGGCTCTGATCCGTCTTTTCAGGCGGGCGGAGCCAACGCCAACGGTTATTACTTCGTTAGCCAGGCGACGAATGCCCCGGCCAATGCGATCAACTTCGGGGCGCTGACCACCGGCATCCTGCTCAACACCGCGACAACGGGCATTCCTACGGTGTTTTCTCCCA
>CAZUCM010000005.1:21952-24144 GCA_964619235.1 uncultured Terriglobales bacterium | reverse complement strand
GGGATTGCAGGCCATCGGAGCTACGGCTCGAGATGTGGTCTCAATCTTGCAAGGGATACAGAAGGCCGGGGCATTACAGGCCGAACTGGACATCATCTGATGAGAATTGCCTCAGAACTTTCGGGAGCGCAGTCGTTAACCGCGGCCGCCAAGCCGTCGGATGCGGCCAAGATTCACAAGTCCGCGCATGAGTTCGAGGGCATGCTTTTCAGCTCCATGTGGAAGGAAGCGCAAGAGGGATTGGATGACGACGAGGGTGAAGACGGCCTGAGCGTGAAAATGGACGGACCGTTACAAGCGCTGGGTTTTCAGTCGCTTGCCGGTAAGGCTACGGAGTCCGGCGGGCTGGGGATTGCCAAGATGATTGAAAAGGCTCTGGCGAAAACGACATCGGCGGACGGGTCCGGCGATGCGGTAGAGGATCCGGCGGGATTGGCTGATCCGGCGAGTGCTTTTGCCTTGCGGTACAGCGGACAGCCGGAAAATCCATAGTTTTGAAAGTTAGCATTTTTCATTAAAGTTTTCTAAGAGCCGGCCGGTCATTGTGTTTGAAAGCGGGGATTATAGATATGCGGATCGATCACAACTTACCAATTGCAGAGACCATTCAATCGGAACGCGTGTCGGGAACCACGACCGGCCAATCCAGCTCCACGTCTCAAACCGGCAGTGCCTCTTCGACCGGCGACGCTTCCAGCTCCAGCGTTTCCATCTTTTCGCAGCAGATGCAGGCGAACCTGGATGCCACGCCGGACATCCGGCAGGACAAAGTCCTTGAACTGCAAAAAGCGATGCAGAACGGAACTTATAACGTGAGCAGCCAGGATTTGGCGAACGCGATGTTCAACACCATGGTCTCGAAGACGAAACAGTGAACAACGCCAACCCACTACCGGCTTTGACTCCAGCCAGCGGATTGCCCTTGGGGCGTACCGCCGGCAGTGAGAAAGAGCTGCCCGCTCTGGCCAGTCCCGCGGTAACCGTGGATCCGGCGAAAGCGGAGTTGTTTTCCCTGCTCGGGCGGCGCCTGGTGCTGTTGCAAAAGATCCAGGCCTCGTTGTTGCGAAGCCGGGAGGCAATTGTCGGGAACGACCTCGATGGTATTTATGCTTCCGTAACGGAGCAGCAGTCCCTTTGTAACGAACTGCGAACACTGCAAAGCGCTTTGATGAAGCGACCCGGCATCTCACAAGGAGCGCAGGGGAAGCGGCCCGCCTCGACAGCGGCGGTTTCCTTTACCTCCGGGGAATTAGTGCGGGTGGCAGCCTTGCGGCAGGAGATGAACGAAGCCGAGCGCACCCTGCGCCAGCAGGCCCGGATCAACTCCTCCCTGTTACGCCGCTGTGGCCGGACCAATGCCAGCCTGCGCAGTCTTTATCAAAGCTGTCTGGGGACCTATGTCGAGCCGGGAGCTGCAAGGCCGGCGAACCTGACGAAGCAGGGGTGACCCATGGGCAGCTTAACCGGAATTTGCAATATTGCGCTTAGCGGATTGGCCGTCGATAAGGCGGCGCTCAGCGTAACTTCCAACAACATCAGTAACGTCAACACCACCGGCTACACGCGGGAGACAGTCGATCTCTCCGAGTCCAACCCGGTCAATATCGGGCAGATTTCGTATGGCACGGGCGTAACGCTGGATGGCATTCATAGCATTCGCGACAACATTCTGGAAAGCCGCGTGAACGATGAAAACGGCCAGCAGTCCCAGTCGCAAAGCTATCTGAACGTCATGACGCAAGTGGAGGCGATGTACAACGACGCTTCGGGAACAGGACTGCAGACCGTATTGAGCAACTTCTATAACAGTCTTTCCAGTCTGGCGGATAATCCCACGAGTACATCGTTGCGGGAGAGCGTCATTACCTCCGCGCAGAACCTGGCCACCGCATTCAATCAGGATGCTTCGACGCTGAGTACGATTGGCGACAGCACGAACCAGCAGATCAGTACGGATCTGTCGCAAGTGAACAGTTTGACCTCGCAAATCGCCGGGCTTAATACCCAGATCGGCGAAGCGACCGCAACCGACGCCGCTGCCGACTCGGATACGGCGGGCACGCTGGAAGACCAGCGTTCGGCGTTGTTGAAACAACTCTCCGGCTACGTCGGGGTTCAGGTAAACCAAAACAGCAATGGCATGGTCACGGTGCGCAGCGACACGCGCACCATCTGCTGGATGGGCGCGAAGA
>CAZUCM010000005.1:0-21942 GCA_964619235.1 uncultured Terriglobales bacterium | reverse complement strand
GAATGGTTCTGTGCTGGTTGCCGGCAACCAGAACTACGATCTGCAGGGAGAGACGGATCCGACGAGCGGTAACTTGCAGGTCTATGCCGCAAATACGAACATCACCACCAGTCTTTCCGGGGGAGAAATTTCCGGACTGATTCAGGCGCGCGACCAGGGAATTGCGAATGTGCAATCGCAGTTGGATGCCCTGGCGGCCGGGATTTCCAACAGCGTCAATACGCAGAGCGAATCGGGATACGACATGTCGGGGAACCCGGGCGTCGGGCTGTTTACCACGCCGCCGGTTGGGAACACGGGCGCCGCCGCTACCATGGCTGTGAATATCACGCAACCATCCCAGGTTGCCGCCGCCAGCACGGCGGCAGCGGGGGACGGAAGCAATGCCCTGGCCATGGCCAAT
The DNA here is from genome assembly GCA_964619235.1 of uncultured Terriglobales bacterium. GTDB lineage: Bacteria > Acidobacteriota > Terriglobia > Terriglobales > Acidobacteriaceae > CAZUCM01. Next base: position 21,539 of record CAZUCM010000005.1, on the reverse strand, counting down.
CTGCAAAGCGCGGCAATGGCGAACGGACAAAATCCAATCGATACGTACAGTGATCTGGTATCAAGCGTGGGCAATGCCGTTTCCGAGGCGACGACCCAGAATACCGCCCAGGGACTGGTCCTGACGCAATTGCAGCAGCAACAGAGTTCGGAATCCGGCGTCTCCCTGGATGAGGAAGCGGTGAACCTGATTCAGTATCAACAGGCCTATGAAGCGTCAGCCCGCGTGATTTCGACCGTGTCCACCCTGATCAACACCGTCATGCAAATGGGAGGTGCCGGATGAGTATTCGCGTCAATCCAAATCTCTATCAGGAAGCGCTGTATGAGCTGTCGCAGACGCGCCAGCAGGAAGATACCGCAATGCAGCAGGTTTCCACCGGTCTGCGGGTGAATACTCCCTCGGATGATCCCGCGGCCGCGGCCGCCAATGTCGGCGTCCAGTCCCAGCTGGCGAATATCGACCAGTACACGTCAAACATCACCAGCGTCTCCGCCCAGTTGCAAGTGGGAGATTCCACGCTCAGTTCGGCCGTGAATCTGATGAATCAGGCGATCACTTATGGCACGCAAGGCGGCGATTCCAGCCTGACGCAGGCGAACAAGGACACACTGGCGACGGAAATCCAGAGTATTCAATCGGAAATGGTGGATCTGGCGAACACCACCTATCAGGGGCAGTACCTGTTTGCCGGCACAGCCAACGTACAACCTTTCCAGACGAACGCGGACGGATCAGTCAGTTACCTGGGGAACACCGGTACCAGCAGCGCGCAAATCGCGGCCGGAACCGAAGTACAAATCAGCCAGCCGGGAAGTCAGGTGTTTGGCTCCGGTGCGAATAGCGTTTTCGCGGCGCTGAATGAATTGTCCACCACGCTGCAGAACGGCGGGGATATCACCACCGCGATGTCGGATCTGCACTCGGCCTATCAGAACCTGTCCAGCCAGCAGGTCTTCTACGGCAACTCGATTTCGAACCTGACTTCCACGCAGACGTTTCTCAATACCGACAAGGTGGAGCTTTCGTCGCAGCAGAACAGTCTGATTGCCGTCGATGAAGACCAGGCGATCACCAATCTCGAGCAAGCGGAAACCACACGGCAGGCGGCATTAAGCGCCGCCGGACAAATCGGCCAGACCAGTCTGCTCAATTATCTGCCGGCTCCGACTTCATAAACTTCTTTCCGCCACCGCGCGCGCCAGCCCATCGCGCGCGGTGGCCGGAAATGCCGCCCTCGGCTTCCTCCGGCTTCGAATCCTTCCTTTCTCTATTTCCTGCTTGAGCGATCGTCACATGAGATGTCGCGTGGCGACGACAAAAATTGCATGCGATAAAGTGCGAGTGTTTGCGGCAGTAGTAGCGATTGGTCGGGAGACCGGCGTATCCAGGCTAAGGTCTGGACTGGACGAGCCGTTCCACTTCCAGGCGCAGTCTGTCGATCACCGGCTGCCAGTCGTCCGGCGAGGTTTGCCGGAAGAGCCGGGCGGTAGAATACCAGACACTGTCTTCGCGATCCAATAACCAGCGCCAGTCCGGCATGCAGTGCAGAAGTATCCATACCGGCTTGCCCATTGCGCCGGCAAGATGAGCCGGGGCCGTGTCCACGGAAATGACCAGATCAAGATTGGCTACGACTGCGGCGGTATCGGCGAAATCCTTCATCCCGGAGTCGAGGTCGATCACCGGCATCGTGGCCGGAAGATCGCGTAATTGCGCGGCGGCGGCGCCTTTTTGCAGCGAATAGAAAGTCGTGCCCTTGATCTGGGTCAAGGGTGCGAGCAGGGATAATGCCAGGGAGCGCTGGCGGTCGCGCGAATGCTTCGGGTTGCCCGCCCAGGCGATTCCGATGCGCAGACCTTCTGGCTTCAGCCGCTGCGACCATGCCTGTACTTCCGCTTCGTCGGCATGCAGGTATGGGACATTCGCAGGAATGCTGTTTAGCTCAGTCTGAAAGGCCAGGGGCAGGCTCAACAACGGACAGTGGCAGGCGAATTCCGGAAGTTCTTCTCCGCGGGTGATGGTGCGCGAAACCCCGGGGATATTGTTCAGGAATCGCCGGAGCTGGGGCTGAACTTCCAGAATGACTTCCCCGCCGCGCGCTGCCACCGCGGGCGCATAGCGCACAAACTGCAACGTATCGCCCAGGCCTTGTTCGGCGTGTAAGAGAATTTGTGCGCCGTGGAGCGGTTCCCCGCGCCATAACGGCTGCGGGAAGGTGCGTCGAAACGAGCGGAATTCGCTGGTTCTCCAGCGGGCCTCGTACTCCGGCCATCCGGCGGCGAAATTGCCTTGAACGAGATAGGTGGTTGCCAGGCATACCCGCGCGATGGCCAGATCGGGTTGGCAGGCAAGAGCGTTCTTGTACGATGCTTCCGCTCCGGTGCGGTCGCCCAGTTTCGACAGGGCGAAGCCCAGGTTGCAATGGGCGGTCGCATTGCGCGGCTCCCGCGCCAGAACCTGCCGGAAATAGCCTATCGCGCCGGCGGTATCGCCCTGCTTGGAGAGGACAATCCCCATGTTGACATGGGCGTCCATCATATTGGGGCTCAAGTCCAGGGCCTGGCGCTGCAGGCCCGCCGCGGTGTCAAAATCGCCCAGTTCCAGGCAAAGCGCACCCAGATTGGTGTAGGCGCTGGCGCATTTGGGATCAAGCTGTATCGCGAAGCGATAAGAAGACGCGGCTGCGGGATATTCTTCCAGTTGATGGAGCGCCACACCCAGGCCAAAGTGAAAACGGGCGTCGCCGGGTTGCAGCATCAGGGCGTTGCGGTAGCTATTCGCGGCATCGGCGAAAGCGCCCTGCTTTTGCAGGGTGGTGCCCAGATTGTAATGAAACTCGGCGCAGTCGGGCCGCAGCGCCAAAGCGCGATGAAAACATTCGACGGCGGCCGGGAATTGCCCTTGCATTTTCTTGACGCATCCCAGCAGGCTGTGGGTCTCCGCCAGATCGGGCCGGCATTCCAGCACGCGCCGATAACATTCCTCGGCCGCCTTCAGTTTGCCCAGGCGAACGAACAGAGGGGCAAGAGCGCCCAGCCTGTCCAGCGATGCTGGGTCTGGGGAAGCCGCGGGCGGGGAGGCCATGGCTATCCGATTTTCCGGCAAAGAGTCCATGTCGTAAATATCTGGAGCAATCTGTGTACCACCTGTGCGACTTACCATAACGGATCATTTTTGAGCGTTATGACATAAGTTGGGCCTACTTAGTCAAATTGGGTTAGAGGCTTCTAAGGCCGCCGGCTTCCGGAATGCATTTCTTGCCTATCTCCCGGGCCTGCCGGCGCCCCATGCCGGGGCGCCGTTCGATGGAACGGCCGAGCCTGTTCAAACGAGAAAGCCCCTAAGGATAACGGCAGTTGCGTGCAGACAAGGACTCGGGCTGACGGCTTTTTCGCGATTGGAACGGTACGTGCGATGTCATAAGCCGAACCGGTTGAAGTTGCGGTTGCTGAATATGAAAGATTGGAAAAACTTTACGGGAGGTTCCCTCATCATGCCGGTGAGGAACTACGACGAGCAACAGTCTGGCAATCAACTGATCTTCCACGAAGAGTGGACGGACCTTTCCGTGCATTCCGGCGCAGGCGCCGAGTCTCCGGTGGACCCCGGTTCCGACCGCGCCCTGGTATTGGAAACCGCGCCGATTAACGCGAATTCGCAGCCCATCGAAACTTTTGGCCGTGGTTTCTACGGGCCGGAATGCGATTCGGGAGGGAAGGGGGACCGCTGGACGAACGGCAGGGGACACGCCTACTTCTTCACCCGCATCGAGGCAGCGGAGATTTGTCTGGATTTCTTCTCGCCATTCCCTGACGGCACGCGGCTGGAGATGGTGCTGAGCCGTCAGGATGATTCCGTCAAACATACCTTCGTCAACGAAATGCATGTCGAGTTCTGGGGAAGATGCAATGACCTCTCCCGGCTGGTCATTCCGCTGAAGCTTCAACGGGCGGCTCTGTACCGGCTCACGTTGATCTCTCCGGTTTTTGTGACGGAACACGCCGGCAAGCCGAGCAACAGCGTCGGACTGGCGGTGGTCTCCGCGGAACTCGTGGGCTGTCCGTTTCCGGCCGGCGCCGGCATGGGGGCAGAGAACAGGGATGCCTCGTCGCCATCGGCGAAGCAGGAGAAAAAACCCCGAGTGCCGCTGGAACCCGCGGACAAGCTGATGCCCGCGCGGCAGATCACCATCACCGGCGATACGACACGGCCCTATCCGTGCGGCGATCTCCACCAGCGCAATGACATTGCCTGGTTCGGAAGACTTTTGCAGTATCCTGTGTCCCGCGCCGTGGGCTCGTTCCCCGTGGTACCACCCGGCAGTGCGAGCGCAACCTTCGAGGTCTTGCAGTCGATCTACGATTGCACCGGCTACACCGTGGGCGAGGCGGACTGGGCGCGCCTGTTCGGCCGCACCAGTCTGGAGCCGGAGTGCCTGGCGCTGCTCGATCGCACCTACTCGGAATCGATGGTGCTGGGATTCGGGCTGCCGGATGTCTTTCTGCGATATTTTCAGCATCGCGGCATTCCATACATCGACGCAATCCTGCATCCCGCACGCTTTCTGGATGATGTGTTCCTGGCGTTCCGGACGAACATGCCCCAGGCTTTCGAGGCGTTGCGCACGTTTGCCATTCCCGAAGAGCAACTCTATGTTCAGGCGGGAATTCATGCCGCCACCATAGCGCGCATGAATCCGTTGGCGTTGCCGGCCAACTCCTGCCTGCTTCTGGGGCAGTCCCGCGGCGACAAGGCGCTCATCGACGGAAACCGAATGCTCACGTTGGAGGATTTCCGCGACGATCTGCGGCGGCTCGCCTCGGAACACGGCTGTATTTGTTTCAAACGCTCGCCGTTTGCCGGCGAGGATCCAGCAATCATTGAGGAGCTGCGGCAGGAAGGGGTTCTGCAAGTTACCGAGGCGAATCCCTACGTTTTGTACTGTAACGAGAACATTTCCAAGGTGGTAACCATCAGCTCCGGCGCAGCCTACGAAGCGAAGTGCTTTGGCAAGGAGACGCGGTATCTGTATCGTCCTTCCTGTCAGTTGGGCGATGGGAACTCCGCATTCGATCCCTGGGCATACATTGGAGTCTATGACGCCTTCTATACTCCGCGGTTCTGGGCGGACCTGCTGGCCGGCGTCTATCCGGTGGATAACTGCCCGGAGGTGTGCATTCCTGCCAAGACCAGCCGGCTGCGAACCAGCTTGCAGTCGCAGTGGGACTACAGCTTCCTGGATCACGATATTCTTCTGAGCAATTTGCAGGGCAAGCAGGTTACATAGGAAATGCCAACGACTGCCTCCTGGCAGCCAACGTGCAGCTGATCCTACCGGGTTGAGCTCTTCTTAGCGGTTGTTAATCCAGCGGGATGGGCAACCGGCCAGCCCCGGCCCGGCGGCAACGACAAGGGGAAAGCAATGGCAAAATCAGCATTGATCACCGGTATTACCGGACAAGATGGATCCTATCTGGCGGAATGGCTGCTCGCGAAGGGCTATCGGGTTTATGGACTGGTGCGCCGCAGCAGCACCAGCAACCATGAGCGAATTTCGCACATTTTAGACAAAATCACACTGATCGCGGGTGACCTGCTCGACCAGAATTCCATCATCAATGCGTTGCGCCAGAGCGAACCGGATGAGGTATATAACTTAGCCGCGCAGTCGTTTGTGGCCACCTCATGGAACCAGCCCGATTTGACCGGCGAAATTACGGCATTGGGTGTCACCCGCGTACTGGAAGCCATCCGGCTGGTGAATCCCAAAATACGCTTCTATCAGGCGTCATCCAGTGAAATGTTTGGCGCCTCCAAGCCGCCGCAGAGCGAGCAGACCCTGTTCCACCCCCGCAGCCCGTACGGCGTCTCCAAAGTGTACGGACATTATGCGACCGTCAATTACCGGGAAAGCTACGGCATGTTCGCTTGTTCGGGGATTTTGTTCAATCACGAATCGCCGCGGCGGGGAATCGAATTCGTTACCCGGAAGGTTACCAACGCGGCAGCCCGCATCAAACTGGGGCAGCAAAAAGAACTGTGCATGGGAAACCTCGATGCCCGGCGCGACTGGGGATTTGCCGGCGATTATGTACGGGCGATGTGGATGATGCTGCAACAGGAGACGGCAAGGGATTTTGTAATCGCCACGGGAGAGAGTCATTCCGTGCGGGAGCTGGTCGATCTGGCCTTCCGGATTGTGGGGCTGGACTACAATCAGTTCGTTAAGGTCGATTCATCGTTGCTCCGGCCGGCGGAAGTCGATTACCTGTGTGGCGACGCCGCACAGGCGCGCGCTGCGTTTGGCTGGAACCCGGTGGTCAATTTTGAGCAGCTGGTGCAGATGATGGTGGAAGAGGACATCCGCCGCAATGAGGCTCCGCGAATTCTCCAGGCGACGACGCACTTCCGGGATGATGACCTGCAGCGCCGCGATACCCCGCGATCGCAGTATTTAGTGGCCAACATCTAGAGGGTGGAATTTTGAGAACGCTGATCACGGGAGCTACGGGTTTTGTCGGCCCGTACCTGGCGGACTTGTTGCTCAGCAAGGGCGCCGAGGTTGTCGGCCTGGGCATGCGCGACGGAAACCTGAGCCTGGAATCCCGCATGCCGAAGGCGGCCCAGATTGTGGAAGCGGACCTGCGCGATCGGGATGCCCTGCAGCGCGTGCTGCGCGAAAGCCAGCCGGACCATATTTACCATTTAGCCGCGGTTTCCGATGTTGCTGCCAGCATTCGCAATCCATCGCTCACCTACGACATCAATGTCGGCGGATCGTTGAGCCTGTTCGAGTCCCTGCGCGAACTGAAGCTTGCGCCCAAAATCGTGAACGTCAGCACCGCGCATGTCTACGCTTCTCCGGAAGCGGGCGTTGGAGAATTGAACGAAGACTCCGCCTTGGATTTGCTTACGCCCTATGCCATCAGCAAGTACATGGTGGAGGTGCTGGCGGCGCATTACGTTCGAGCGTTTGGTTTTCAGGTGGTGACCGTACGGCCGTTCAACCACATCGGTCCGGGGCAGCGGGCGGATTTCGTCTGCTCCAGTTTCGCCCGGCAGATTGCCCGGATGCGTGCGGGAGTCATTCCCGCCGTTCTGCGCACGGGGAACCTGGAGCCGGAGCGCGAGTTCACGGATGTGCGCGACGTGGTAGAGGCATATTGGATTGCGGCGGTAAAAGGAGGCAACGGCGAGGTCTACAATGTCGCCTCCGGCCACCCTTGCCGGATGCGCGAGATTGTCTCGTGGCTTTGCGAGCTGGCCGGCATCCAGGTGGAAATTGAAACCGATCCCGCCAAACTTCGGACAAAAGAACCCATGCGGCTTTGTGGTTGTTCGAAGAAACTTCGGGCCCTGGGTTGGGCGCCACGCATTCCCCTCAAACAATCCTTGTCAGACATATTGGACTACTGGCTGGCGCAACCGGCCGCCGAATAATTCTCTTTGCAAGACTTGGCATTCCGGGCAAAAGATTCGTGCCCTGGGCCGGGGCTTCATCCCTTTCAATTACCCACAACTATGCGAAGCTGCCCCAGGGTTCCTCTACGCTCCACCCCGTGCAACTATCGCATCCGCCCTCCGGGCTGGAAGACAGAGAAACCTTCCAGGTGCGCGCGGAGCTCTGCGATGACCGGCTGCCAATTGCCGGGTTCAACCTGCCGAAAAAGCCGCGCGGTGGGATACCAGGGACTGTCGTGCCGTTCCAGTAACCAGCGCCAGTCCGGCATGTGGTGCAGCAAAATCCAAACCGGCTTGCCCAGCGCGCCGGCAAGATGGGCTACAGCAGTGTCCACGGTGATCACCAGGTCAAGGCCGGCGATCAAGGCGGCAGTATCCGCGAAGTCCGGGATGGCGATCTCGATCAGCTTCATTGCCGGCGCCTCCCGCGCTTGTTGCGCGGCAGCACCTGTCTGCAGGGAGTAAAACGTTGTGCCCGCCACCTGTGTAAGGGACTCGAGTTGCGCCAAGGCGATAGAACGCTGGCGATCGCGTTTATGCTTGGGATTTCCCGCCCAGGCCAGGCCAACGCGCAGACCAGCCGGCTCCAGCAGTCCGGAAGTGGCGCGCAAAGCGTCTGCTTCCGCCTGCAGATAAGGAGTTGCGCCGGGAATATCGGCCAACCCGGTTGCGAAGGCCAGCGGAAGACTCAGCAGCGGACAATGCCAGTCAAACTGGGGCAGGGCTTCGTTCCGGGTTACAACCTCGCTAACTCCGGGCGAGTTGGCCAGGAGCCGCCGCAGTTGGGACTGGACCTCCAATATCACCTGACCGCCACGTGCCGCCACGGCCGTGGCATAACGGACGAACTGAATGGTGTCTCCCAGGCCTTGCTCGGCATGAAGCAGAATCCTGGCCCCGTTCAGAGGTTCACCGCGCCAGAGTGGCTGGGGCAGGCTACGGCGGATAGGAGCGAACTCACGGGTGCCCCAGCGCGCCTCGTACTCTTGCCAGCCATGAGCGAAGTCACCTTGCAGAAGGTGTATCGCACCCAGATAGAAACGGGGTTCGGCGGATTCCGGATTGCAGGCCAGAGAGCGCCGGTAGCACTCTTCAGCGCCTTTCAGGTTGCCCTGAAGTTCCAGGGCGAATCCGAGGTTGCAATGGGCCACAGCATGTTTTGGGTCGATAGCCAAGGCTCGATGAAAACTGTCGATGGCGCCTGCGCAATCTCCCTGCCGGAAGAGAATGATTCCCAGATTGACGTGCACATGGGATATGCCGGGATTCAGCTGCAGAGCCTGACGCTGCAACTTGGCGGCCGTTGTCAGATCGCCCAGGTCGAGATACAGTGCTCCAAGGTTGGTGCAGGCATCCGCGCACTTGGGGTTGAGTTCCAGCGCGCGGGCATACGAGCGCCCGGCCAGGGGAAGCTCGCCCATCTGGTGAAGTGCGACGCCCAGGCTGTAATGGATCTCAAAGTCATCGGGCCGAATGCTCAGGGCATTCCGGTAAGAATCCGCGGCCTCCTGAAACTTGCCTTGCCGGTGCAGTAATGTCGCCAGGCCTTTGTGGCAGTCGGCGGAATCGGACTGCAAAGCCAATGCGCGACGGTAACACTCGATGGCCGCCCCTGACTGGCCTTGCCGCTCATACAGGCCGGCCAACTTCGCACAGGCGTCCGCGGAATTCGGATGAGCTTTCAAGATGCGCCGGTAGCGCGCCGCGGCCTGCGGAAGCTTGCCCTGCTGGATAAGCCGGGCCGCAAGAATGAGCTGTTCGTCGAGATTGCCGGTTTCGCCAGCCCGGTCATCTGCACCAGAGGACATATCGATGTTTTTGGGCAATCTGTCTGCCAGTAAAGCCGCTCCTGGTTTCCCGTTTCTCGTCAAGACCGCTCCCAGCCTTAGCCTGACACCGGCAGTCTTGAAGTCCGGACGCCCTTGGGCCAACGGCTAACGGGATGCTTAGAAAATACTAACCGCTGCGACGGCTGATTGATTGGAATTATACGTGCGATGGTATGGGCAGGCAGGCCAGAATGGCGGTCGCCGAACGGTAAAGATTGGAAAAACTTTACGGGAGATACACTCAAGATGGCCGTAACTACCCCCGATCTGCTGCAGTCGCCAAATCAGCTAGCGTTTTACGAGCAGTGGATGGAGGGTCCCGCTCCAGCCGGCGCATTGAGCGGGGTGGTGAGTCCATCGGGTTCCGATCGCGTTTTGGTGCTGGACACAACGCCGCTAAGCGGCAATTCGCAGCCGATCGTTACCTTTGGCAAAGGCTTTTATGGGCCGGAACGCGACATGGGCGGCCGTGGCGATCACTGGACCAATGGCAGGGGAAACGCCTACTTCTTTACCCGGTTGGAAGTCGAAGAGATTCACCTCGATTATTACTCGCCTTTTCCGGATGGAACCCGCCTGGAGATGATACTAAGCCGCCTGGACGACGCCGCGAAGCAGACCTTCGTCACCGAGCTGCATGTCGAGTTCTGGGGGAAGAGCCATGATATTTCCCGGCTCGCGATTCCGCTGAAACTGCAGCCGGCGGCGCTGTACCGGATTACTTTGATCTCCCCGTCGTTCGCGCCCGATCCGGCCGCGAAGCCAGTGGAATGCCTCGGACTCGCCGTAGTTGCCGCGGAAGTGACCGGGCGACCGTTTACCCCAGTTGTGAAAGCTCCAGGGGTGGCGCTGGCCGGTGCAGGGCAGGGGCGGGGCGAAACGAGCGATTTACGAACGGCTGTGCGGCCGCTGGCCCGCCTGCAGCAGGTAAAACGGATCACCATTTCGGAAGACATTACGCGGCCCAGTCCCGATGGCGTCCTGCGCCCGACGCCCAATCTGGCCTGGTTCTCGAAACTTTTGCAGTATCCGGTGAGCCGGGCCGTGGGCGGTTTCCCGATGGGGCAACTTGAGTATGAAGGCCTGGGAGCGCCGGACTGGCGCCGGATGTACAGCCTCTCCGGATACTCCGTCTGCGAAGCGGACTGGGCACGGCTTTCCGGCCGAACCAGCCTCGATGCGGAGTGTCTTGAAATGCTCGACCGCGCCTTCTCCGGATCGCTGGTGCTGGGTTTTGAGCTTCCCGACCTACTCATACGATATTTTCTATACCGCGGCATCCCATATGTGGATACCATCGTGCATCCCGCCCGTTTCCTCGACGATATATTCCTGGCCTTCCGAACCAACGTGCCCCAGGCGTTTGAAGCCTTGCGTCCTTACGCCCTTCCCGAGGAACAGATATACGTGCAGGCGGGAATTCATGCCGCCACGGTTGCACGCATGCGGCCCTTGCCGGCGCCGGAGAATTCCTGCCTGCTGCTAGGGCAGACCAGGGTCGACAAGTCTCTGATCGACGGAAATCGCGTGCTCTCGCTGGACGATTTCCGCGATGAACTGCGGCAGCTGGCCGGCGAGCACAGCCGAATCTACTTCAAGCGGCATCCCTATGCCCAGGAGAATCCGGCGATTGTCGAGGAGCTGCAGCGCGAAGGGATACTGGAGACCACTGCGGCAAATACTTACGCCCTTTTGTGCAATGACAACATATCGAAGGTGGTTTCCATCAGCTCCGGCGCTTTGTACGAAGCGAAGTACTTCGGAAAGAAGGCCCAGTATCTGGCCCGCCCATCTTTTCAACTGGCCGGCGAAGGCTCCCGATTCGATCCCTGGGCATGTATCGGCGTGTATGACGCGTTCTATACGCCGCGGTTTTGGGCCGATGTATTATCGGCGGTTTGTCCGGTGGACAACTGTCCGGAGGTGCACATTCCTCCCAAGACCAGCCGGTTGCGAACCAGTTTACAAATGTACTGGGGATATAACTTTCTCGATCATGACATTCTGCTGAACAACCTGCAGGGCAAGCAGATCACCCAGGCGTAAGAGCGGCCCGCTATACGGGAAGAGAAGCGAATAAGGGCGCACAGAAGACGCCTCTTCCGTTGCCGAGTTCATATCAGCGTTGATATCTGGCTGTCAGAGTCGAAACTTCTCCATGCAGTCCCGCCGCACGAAAATCGAGTTCACATACGTGGAAGCGACCTGGTCATATCCAGCTTCCATAATGCGCGTCCTGGCGGCGCCGACCTGTTCCAGTATCATTGCTTTTGGCCGGAAACGTTCCAGGTCGAATTCAGCCAAAACCTCGATATCGATATCCTCCACGTCGAGCGACAGGAGATCGAGCTGCCCATCGCCAAAATGAGGTTCCAATACCTCGTCGAGAGTGCGGCAAGGTACGGTCATAACCTCGCGGACGCCGCCCCAGCCGATTTTGTCGGCGGCTGCGGCATGATCGGCGCAGACCGTGCTCCAGCCCGGCGTCTCCATGGCATAGAAGGTGATCGTACCCTGGTTTCGCAGCCGGGAAGGGACGATCGCCACCTGCGCAACGGCATCGCGCGGGCGTTCGCTGCGATAGGCGGACAGATAACCGGGATCGGCTTCGACCAATAGGCCACTGGCTCCGTGCATGTAAAACAAATATGTGTTGTTGTGTGCTCCGGGACAGGCCGCGCCGATATCGGCATAACGCAGTTTCGAGAGGTCCATGCCCAATGCCGCGAATAAATAGCAAAGCACACGGTCTTCACCGGCTTGCGCGTAAGTGGTATGGCCGAACTGTTCGGCTAAGGTCCTAGGCGCTCGCGGTGCCGGTGCCGGTTCTGGAGCCGAAGCCGGTGCCGCTTTCGCCGCCGGCCGCATCTCGCCCAGTTGCTTGAGAACGGCATTAATACTGGCCGCGTGCGTGTTGAGCGTATTGATCACCAGGTTCTGAAATTCGACGTCAGGAATTGGTATCTTCGTCATAGGGGCCGGGCAAATCTGCTGGTCTGCCATGAAATCTTTCTCCTCGCGACGTTGTGCCTCCGGCTGAGGCGACCGCTGCATAACACCTGCACTTCGACCCATAATCTTGAGCAATTCGCCTACCAATGTGAGCGCCTGTAAGCTTCGGGCAGATTTGGCCAGGCTAATCTTCCTTATCGCAGAGATCCAGATCCCATACTGGCAGCCAACTTGCAGCACTATTCGTGGGGCCCGGGTTTTCTAATCGGTTACTAATGCCGTTTTCCGTTTGGACAGAGGGCAAGTGACTTGATCCAAGCGGCGGGAAATCACATGAAGCGTGGCATTTCGATCCTGCAAGTTTCCCCGACGGGGTACTCGAAGCGTTCCGTGATCGGCGGCGGGGAGAAGATCGTTCTCTACGTTGATTACGCCCTGCGGCGAGCCGCCGCGGAAATGCAGCAACCGGTTACCACTTCGATTCTGGTTTTGGATGGAGAGGCCACCTCCGTGGTTTCGGATCATGGCATTGACTGCCGGGCCATTGCCGGACGGGCGTGGGACCCGTTCAGCATCAATGCGGGCCAACTGATGGAGCAGATGGCGGACTTCGATGTCATCTATGTTCACCAGTGCCTCTGCCAGGTGGGGCTTTACGTAGCGGCACATGCAAGACTGCTGGGCAAGAGCGTCTTCGGCATGGATGCCGGCGCCGGCGAATACCCGCTGGTGAAGAGCAATCCGGACGTGGCGCGTGTTTACAACGCCTTTCATGCCATCTCCCAGTTTGCGCAAAGCAGTTATAGCGAGTTCGAGGTGCCGTCTCACGTAATCTGCGGCCCGGTGGATACGGATGTATATTGTCCCGCGGAGGAGCGCCAGAATCCGAAGAGCATATTGGCGGTTGGCCGTATCCTGCCGCACAAGGGATTTGAACGGATTATCGAGGCGCTGCCGCCATCGCTGTCGCTGACCATTGTCGGCACTCCGTACGACGAGGCCTACCTGGCCTTTTTGAAAGAAAAGGCGGCCGGCAAGGACGTTACGTTCTTGAAAGATGTCAGTGATGGCGATTTGCGGGAGCTGATCAAGCGGTCGGGCTTATTCGTGCACGCTTCCACCCATTTTGATTATCAGAATCGCTATTACCACAAGCCCGAACTTCTCGGTCTGGCTCCTCTGGAGGCAATGAGTATGGGCGTGCGGACACTGGTGAGTGACGCCGGATCGTTGCCCGAACTTGCCAGCCTGCCGGGTTGCTGGTGTTTTCGCACTCCCATGGAACTTTCCGGGCTTCTGCAAGCTTATCGTGACGGCACGCTGGAAGCGCCTTCCCCCGGCGACATGCACGCCGCGGTTACGGAACGCTACGGACTGGTGCAATTTGGGGCGAAGCTGCTCCAGGTCATGGGGGTTTGCTGACCGTGCGCATCCTGCTTATCAGCAATGTTTTCCCTCCCGGTTTCATCGGCGGATACGAACTGGGCGCGCTGGATGTGGCCCGGGGCCTGCAACGGGCGGGACATGAAGTCCAGGTGCTGACCAGCGACTACTTTCCCGACGACGACAATCAGATGCCCGATCTTCCCGCCGAGCGAGTGCTGCAGTGTACGGAGCCTTGCCGCGCGTTGATCCCCGCGAGCCTGAACGTCGAACGCGGACTTTTCCTGAACAGCCACAATCTGCGGATGCTGGCGCGGACGATTCTGCGCTTCTCCCCGGACCGCGTCCTCTGTTTCAACCTGGCAGGGCTGGGGGTTTTGGGAATCATCCGTTATCTGGCCAGTATCGGCCTGCCGCCGGTGCTGTATCTGATGGACGACATCTTTAAAGAATTGCGCAATGCCGCCGAATTACGCCGGAGATTTACCCACGTATTCGGAAATCTGGAATTCGTCAATGCCGCGGATTTCGTGCTGATGTCCAGCAATCTCCTGGAGCAGGTGGAAACCAGCCTGAAGGTAAAGATTCAACGCAAAACCATCATTCCGGGCTGGTTCAATGCGGAGCCAAAAGAGAAGAATCAGGCTTGGACGGAGGCAAAACCGAACCACATGGTGCGCTTCGTATTTGCCTCCCGCGTAGCTCCCCACAAGGGCATTAACCTGGCGGTGGATGCCGTGCGCGGCGTGCTGGAGCGCGGCCGAAAGGATTTTGTGCTCGACGTCTTTGGCGCGGGCGAGGTGGCGCAACTGTTACAGGCGGTTACGGCCTATGGCATTGCCGATCACGTCCGGTATCAGGGGTGTCCGCCCAAAGAGGAACTGTTGCTGCGCATGCGCGAATACGATGCCATGCTGTTTCCCACCTGGGAGCGGGAGCCCTTCGGTTTCGTCGTCAGCGAAGCGGCCTGGGCCCGGTGCATACCGGTGGTCACCGCGGGCATAGGCGGCGCCGAATGGTTTCTGGACAACTGGGACAGCCTGAAGATTTCGCGCACGGCAACCGACCTGACCGCGGCCATGTTGAAGCTGTTGACGATGTTGCCGGAAGAACGGGACCAGATGCAGCGCCGCGCGCAGAGAACCGCCGGCAGTTACCTTCAGTTTGATCAGGCGGTGGATACCATCCAGAAAGTAGTTGCCCTGCAGAGCCGGGAGCAGGCGGGGCCATCGAAAACCATCCGCACCTCGGAGCTGGCGGTTGAGGTGCTGGACGATATGTGGGGGAGAATCAATCGTGTCTAGAGAAAACAGGAAGCCGTTGCGGACGGAAACCAACGAAGCCGGCAGCGAAAACTTTCAGGAGCGATTCGCTCAAATCGACCGCCTGCGCGAAAGCGTGGAGTATATATGCGCGGCGTTGGCGCAAATGGTGCCGCACCAGACGCAGTTGCGCGGCGAAGTGGTGGCGTTGAACAATCGTCACGGCCGGGTGGAAGAGGCTCTGGGCGGCGTGACCGCGGCGCAGGAACAAAACGGCCGGCATCTGGAGGAGTTGTCGAAATTCCTGCATGGGGTCAACGGGCGAGTGGATCAGATGGCGGCCCATCTGGAAGAGCTGACGAATTTTCATCACGCGGTCAATGAGCGGGTAGCCGTGGTCGACCGGCGTTCCCGGCTGTTTGTGGCCAGCGCCCAGCATGGCATCTTCCTGTTGAAATCCGGCGACCTGATTTCCGATAGCGTTCTGGAGCAGCATGCCTGGGATGAACACATTATTGATGCCCTGGAAGGCGCGCTGAAAGGAAGAAATGGACTGGCGGTCGATGTCGGCGCCCATATTGGGTTGCTGACGGTCGCGCTGGCAGGCCGTTTTCAGCGGGTCCTCAGTTTCGAGCCGAACGGCTTCAATTACCGTTTGCTTACCGCCAACGTCGCCCTGAATGGGCTGCGCAATGTCGAGTGTGTGAATGGGCTGCTCTATTCTGAATGCGTAGAGCTTTCGCTGGGGAAGAGCGAAGAGCAGGAGATCGAACTATCACTGACGCCGGACGGAAGCTTCGATGGAACGGCGTCGTCCAATCTCGGCGCGTACAAGTTTACCTCGAATGGAACCGGGATTTACCGCCACCAGGCGAGGACCCTGGACAGCTACAACCTGCACGACGTTGCATTTATCAAAATTGACGTTCAGGGCGCGGATGGGGAAGTGCTTGCGGGGGCCGCGGAGACGATTCGCCGCTGCCGCCCGGTCATCGTCTTCGAGTGGGAGGAGGAGCTGTCCAAATCCTACCGTGTATCGTTGGCCGATGTTCGCCGGCAATTGGAGGCGGAGGGTTATTCCCTGGAAGTGCTCAAGGCCCACAATGGCAAGCAACAAGACTACCTCGCCGTTCCGTAAACGGCGAAAGCAAGTGTGATGTTATGAGTTCGTATGCGGTAACGGGAAGCGAATCCCGCCTGAAAGACCTGATTGTCGTCAGCTCGAGCTGTCAAATGTATTCGGGCACGGGCACGGCGCTGTTCGATTGGATACGGACCGGCCGCGAGGCCATCGACTTCACCATCCTGATGGATGTGCAAGACATCAGGAACTATCAGATTATGGAGCGGCGCTCGCGCGAACTTGGTTTCAAGCTGCTGCCTTCGGCTCCCAATCCCATTCCCGGTTGTCCCGATTTCGGCGTAATGGATATAGCGCTGGTACTGCGCAGCCAGCACTGGGACATTGTCGAGTCCATATCGTGGGCGAATGCAGCCGTCAATCTGGAAATCTTGGGGAATAAGGCGCCCGAGACCCGCTTGGTATTCAATCCGCATACACAACCGATGTGGACCTTGCCGGCAGCGCATCGCTTTTTCCTGGTTCCCGGGGTTTTTCAACAAATGCTCCAGTCGTCCGATTGTGTCTTCCTCGACTCTCCCGTCGAACTGGAGGGCGTAACCAAGGATAGCCTTTTGGGTGGCCGCGCAATTTCCATCCCGCTGGGGGTAAGCACCGAAACTTTTTATCATCGGCCTGCCGCGATTGAGCACCGGATTCTGTGTGTATGCGACTTCCAGGAGCGTCGAAAGAGAGCCGATCTTCTCTTCGCCGGCTTTGCCGCAGCCAGAGCGGAAGATTCCGCGCTGCGAATGAATATTGGCGGATCGCACTCCCAAAATGTCGCACTCCCCTCCGGCATAGCCGGTGGAGTTACCCGGTTGGGCTATGTTTCCCTCGACGAACTCGTACGGCAGTACCAGTCGGCCAAGGCTCTTGTGCTCTTGTCGGACTATGAGGCGTTCGGCTTGCCCATTGCCGAGGCGTTATGCTGCGGGACTCCGGTGATTATCAATCGCCAGCAGCAAGTGGAACGCATTTTCGAAGGTTTGCCGGGCGTGTATTGCGTCAACAACTCGGACCTGAATGAGGTCCGGGATACGATCCTGTGGGTGACTACCCAGGCTGAGGTTGCACGCGAGGAAATCGCCTCGGCGGCCGCGGCGCGATTCAGCTTGGAGGCTACCTGCGGACGGAAGCTTCTTCACATTCAAGAACTCTGCGGGAGTGCGGCACTTGCTCCCGCCATTTGAAGAGAGAGCCCCAGCGTTTCAGGGCGAATGCCGGATTGCTCTCCATTGAGGTGAACCATGGCGGGAAAAGGCGCAACTAGGCTTGCGGCAGTGGAATCGGGGGAGGGCGGCTCTTTGTCTGATCGCCTGGCCACGGCAATTGCCGAGAATGCGGAGATGCAGTGCCGGGTGAATGAATCGCTGATCGCCCGCTTGTCCACCCTAGAAGAAGGGGTGAAGGCGGCGAATGCCTGCCTGGATCAGGTTATGCAGACGCAGATCCGCCGGACGGGGGAAGGCAATCCGCCCAGATCTTTAGCGCTGGACCCGGTTTGCCCCAGCAGTGCGGCCTCACCCTGCCGAAAGACTGTCGAACCGGGCAGTCGCACAAGCATATCCCCGCCAGCCAAGTCGAGAATTGACCCGATCAAAAATCTTCTTGAAACAGCGGCTGCTTATCAACGGCATACGATTCAGAGCTTGCCACTGTTTCCCGAGCGGGCGGCCATCAATCTAGAAAAAGCGCGCAATGATCAGAAGCCGCCGGTGTGGCTCTTTTTACCGCCAACGGAGTCGCCGGATGCGTATGCGGAAGCGTTTGCGACCAAGGTGGGCCTTTTGGGGGTTCCGGTGCAGAGAGTCGATCGTTACGACTCCTGCAGCAATGGAATTGTGGTTGATATCGGCAACCGTCTGGGGCGAAGGCCAAACCGGTTTCGGGGAGTCTTCGAAATTCAGCAGGCGATGGTGTGGCTCGGTTTGGACTTTTTTGCCCACATCCGTTCTGACGCGATCAGAAAAGCGGCCACGCAATTTGACCGGCTGGTAACCGTTGTCGATAAACTTGCGGACGATGTCTCCGGCAGAACGGCCGCGGCAATCATCACGGACCAGCTCTCAGGGCTGCCCCTGGAATTGCTTTCGGTGTCGATGCCCTATGACACGCAATACTTTGGCACGGGGTTGTTTGAGTTTTCGCAAAACGAGGTATTTGTGGACGCGGGAGCTGCCGACGGTGATTCCCTGCGGAAATTCTCTGCGTCGCAATGGAATTTTGATTCCTGGTATGCCTTCGAGCCGGATCCGGCCCTGGCGCGTCTGGCCGCTGAAGCGGTGGCCAAGTGCGGCAAGGGCAGAGCGTCCCTGATCACGCAGCCGCTGGCGGAGCGGCCCGGCCCGGTTAAGTTCACCCTCTTGCCCGGGACGGGCAACAGTTTTACAACCGCAGCGCTGGATACGCCGGGCTCACTTGTGGAAGCGGTGTCCATTGATAGCTTCCTGGCGGGCCGCGCAGTGTCGACGATCAAAATGGATGTTGAGGGTTCGGAACTGGAGCTCTTACGCGGGGCGTGTAACAGCATCAAGGCATTTCGGCCGAAACTGATGATCTCCGCATATCATGAGATTTCGCACCTGTATGAAATTCCTGAATTGATCCATTCGATGCGCTCAGATTATCGAATCGATCTCCGGAATCACACCTGGGCCAAGCCAACCGATTCCTGGCCCGGAGCGTTCTTCTGCGAAACGGTCGTATATGCCTATTAGAATCGGAGGCCGGCCTGCCTCTGGGCCGCCGGCTAAGGGACGGAGATGAAGCGTGCGTTATCACCAGGAGTGCTGTTTCGCGGACCGGTTCCTGGAAGAATCGGAAGCGGAAATGCCGGCGAAGCCCTGGCCGCGGTTCTGGGGCTGGCGGCGCGGGATGTGCCCCTGCAATTGGCGCCATTCGGCGCTGGAGACGCCAATCTGTTTCCGCCGGCTATGCGGGACGCCATAGAGACGCTCAAATCCCAGCGCGTAGATCCCGAGCGAAGCGTAGTCTGCCAGTTCCTGCCGGCGCATGAACTCAGCCTCGACCTGTATGGCCGATTCCGCCTGGGCCGCATGATGTGGGGCGCCGATAAGCTCCCGTGCGGCTGGCCGGAGATCTGCGGAATGCTGGACGAAGTCTGGGTGCCCAATGAGTTCAATCGCGAAGTGTTCGCGGCCTCCGGGGTGGATAGCCGCAAACTGAGAGTCGTGCCGCCGGGAGTCGATACCCGGCGCTTCCATCCGGAGCTGGAACCGTTGTCGATTCCGCACAAGCGGAGCTTCAACTTTCTTTGGGTGGGGGAATGGAGCCAGCGCAAAGGTCCGGACTTGCTGTTGCGTGCTTTTCTGGCAGAGTTCAAGGCGGAGGAAGATGTCGCACTGATTCTGAAAACTGCTCCCCCGCCGGATTCACGGGTGGAGGTTTTGTCGCAGTTGATCGCCCTTGTGGAACGGGAGGCGGGCCTTCCGCTGGAGCAAGCTCCGGCGGTGATCGTGGTGCAGGAACAACTGGATTATCAGGAAATGCCGCGGCTCTATTGTGCCGCGGATGCTTTCGTATTGCCCAGCCGTGCGGAGGCTTACGGGCGTACTTGCATGGAGGCTCTGGCAGCAGGACTTCCTGTGATCGCCGGAAACTGGAGCGGTCGCTTCAGTTATTTGCATGAACAGAACGGTTATCCGGTGGACTGTAAGGTTGTGCCGGCGCCTGCCCAGGTGGATTCGGAGCTCTATGCCGGCCAGTGCTGGGCGGAACCGGACGTGGAACAGCTTCGGCATCGGATGCGGCACGTATTTACGCATCGCGATGAGGCCAATGAAAAGGCGTTACAAGGCCGGAGTGACATGGTGACCCGGTGGGATTGGGAGGTCGTGTTGCCGCGATGGGTCGAAGAATTCGAGCGGTTGCTGGCCTGAGGCCGACGGCGGCTTGGGCGAACCATTGCAACGGAAACGAATCATGTTGGGGGAGATTATGCGGAACAATGGCGAAGTCGATGCTGCGAACTCCAGGAGTTCGATGGTACAAGTGGCCGCGGCAATGGCCGAGAATGCGGAAATGCAGTGCCGGGTGAATGAAGCGCTGATTGCGCGATTGTCCGCTCTGGAAGGCCGGATCAAGGAGACGAATGCCTCCCTGAACCGCGCAATGCAGAAGCAGAGCTCCCGTACCACCAGCATATATCCGGGCTTTGACATCAGCGGCGATGATACGTTGCTCGACGTCGGCTGCGGACTTGGGGACATTTGCGTCAATGCGGGTACCGTCGGCGCAGCGGTGATTGCAATCGACGTGGTGGAATCGACCCTGCGGCATGTCGAGAAGCGCATGGTCGCGGTGCCGGCCCGGTCTTTCCGCGGTTACGTAAGTGATTGCATGCCCATGCCGCTGCCGGACGGCAGCGCTACTGCGATCGTGGCCCAGGAGGTCCTTGAACACACGGAGAGCCCGGAGGCCTTTCTGCGCGAACTGGTTCGTGTGGGAGCCCCGGATGCACGCTATCTGATCACGGTTCCGGACGCGGTATCGGAAAGCCTGCTGCGTCACGTTGCTCCTCCCGATTATTTTTCTCCACCCAACCATCGGAATGTCTTTTCCCGCGGCGACATGGAACGGATGCTGAGCGCCAGCGGACTGCAAATCGTCCACCGGCTGGCGTTTGGATTCTACTGGAGTTTCTGGTGGCTGTTCGAAATGGCCGACCGCAAGGCCAATGAACGGAAGGACCGTACGGCTCCTTCCAATTCCGTTAAGCGATGGGAAGAGGCTTGGGCGGCGCTGCAGACTTGTCCGGGAAGCCAGCAAGTCGCCGCCGCGCTGGACCAGCTATGCCCCAAGAGTGCGGTCTTCATCTGCCGCAAAGGATAAGACGAAGTGCCAGTTTTTGTCGTTGCTCCCCGGACAGGAATGGTGAAGAAGGCCTGCGAACGCAGTCCGAATATCGCCATTGCCACGGATGCCCGTGCGGCCGAAGAGGTCTCTCTCGATCTCCGCGCCGCCGGTCAATTCCTGTGGACGGATGAACTGGCAGCCGCCTTCGACGGGAAGGCGCCGGAAGGTCCGGACGGAGTGCTGATCTGTTTACAGGGAGAAAAGTTGCTCAGCGGTTCGACGGCCGAGGTGCGCCGTTCGTTCCTTTCTTCTCCCAAACGCCGCTGCAACATTCCAGTGCATCTGCCGGGGATTCCCGGTGCGGATCTCATCAGTTTGCAACCGCGAGCCTACACCGTCGGCGCCACCCGGCAATGCTTGAGTCTGAGCTGGCGGCTGGCCGGATCGACCAATCCGTCCGAGGAGGCCAAACTCGCCTGGCGTCAATCGGCCCAGCCATGGGCACGCCTCCATCTCGCTTTGTTGGAAGCGCAAAGAGCAGCCGGCGCCAGTGTCGATCTTTTGAGGAAGCTCTGGCAGAGCCCAAAGAATGAGCCAGTGCTGGCGGCTCTCGCTTTGCGAAACCTGATTGTTGTCTTGCTGCGGCTGGAAGAGTACGGCAAAGCCGAGCCCCTGCTGCAAACGGGGATGGAGAGCTATCCCGACTGCGCC
>CAZUCM010000004.1:0-24941 GCA_964619235.1 uncultured Terriglobales bacterium | reverse complement strand
GACCTTCGGCAGCAGTACCAGTTTGACCGCCGTGGTACCCGCTTCCGATCTGACCGCATTTGGACAAGCCGGCGTCACGGTATTCAATCCTGCGCCGGTACAGGGTGCGTCGGCGGTCACTTCGGCGGTCTTCATCGTCGCAGTTGATTCCGCTTCCACTACGACCGGTACGATCACGGTTGCGCCGATCACCACACCGGTTATGGTTGCGCCCGGCGTCTCGACCACCGTTCCGGTAACCATCGGCGACGCCAATTCTACCGCGATAGTCACCGCCACCTGCGTCAATCTGCCCAGCGGCGCAACCTGCAGCTACAGCAATGGCGTGGTGACGATTACTGCCGGCGCCAAGACCCCGGCCGGGACCTACACCATCACCATCATCTTCACCGCGACTCAGTCGGTCACCTCCCAACTCTTCCACAACCGGGCGTTCTTCGCCGCCTGGAGCGGAATCCTGGGATTGCCTCTGGGCCTGTTCTGGATGGGCAGCGGACGCAAGAAGAACCTGCGCCGCCTCCTGCTGGTGCTGATCGGAATGATCCTTCTGATCTCGCTGGTCGGTTGCGGTGGCAAGGCAACCTCTACGGCCGTCCCCACAACCACCCAAACCTCGACGACTGTATCGCTGATCGTCACCTAGTAACGCTGAACGTTTCACCAATCAAGGCCCGGCTTAACGCCGGGCCTTTTTTTGCCCCCTGGGACCGCCGGCTGCCGGTTCGCCCGTGGTCGGGCCTCACCCTGGAGCACGGCAAATATGCGCGCCTCCGAAGCAAGCACTTCATTTCATCAGCCAATCTCCGCAGGCCGCAATTTTTGTGAAACCTTAGCAAAATTGCGCAAAATGCCTCCCGCGCCCCAAAGCAAGTGCTTGATTCTGTGACATTAAGAAAATCCAAGAATTTAACTTGACAATGCCCGGAATTCGCCATAAATTGACGATCGTCAGCCCATTGTAAGTATAAGCACTTGCTTCACTTTTATAGGTTTATGATGTAGCGAACAATAGAAGCGCGGTAGGTGCCCCAACCGGCCCAATTCCCCCAGAGGCTGGCTGGCACGGGACAAGGATTTCGTACTGAAACGACGTCCCCGAATGAGAAGAACCACAGCGATGCGGAGCTGTGGGAAAACACCTTGCTAAGTGAGGACGGCGAAGCGTGTCGATAACCGGCAATTACCTGTTCGAAGGTCTTCCCAATTCGATAGAAGCCGGCAGCGAAAGCGCCGGCACCGGCAATCTTCCCGTCTCCTGGTTTGCCGTTTATACCACGCCGCGCCACGAAAAGCGCATTGCCGGCTACTTCGCCGACCGCCAGATCGATTGCTATTTGCCGCTGTACCGTTCCACCCGCCGCTGGAAGAATCGCACCGTCACAAACCTGGAGCTGCCGCTCTTTCCCAGCTATATTTTCGTGCGCATTGGGCGCTATGAACGTGTGCGCGTGCTCGAGGTGCCGGGAGTTCTATCCATCGTTGGCGGGCGCGAACCCGCGCCGCTGCCCGAGTTTGAAATTGACTCGTTGCGCGCCGGTCTTCATCTCCGCCAAAGCGAACCCCACCCCTACCTGGTCATTGGAGAAAGAGCCCGCATTCGCGTGGGCCCGCTGGCGGGGATGGAAGGCGTACTGATTCGCAAGAAGAATAATTACCGGGTCGTTCTCACGCTCGACACGATCATGCAGAGCGTAGCCGTGGAAGTGGATGCCTGCGACCTCGATGCGGCGCCCGCTCGCCCCCATGGCGTTACCCTGTCGTCGGCCCGCGCCATCATCGCATAAAGACCCCTTCCAGGATGTACGGTATTGCATTTCAAATCTGAACTTTCCAATTTTGGAGAAGTGCGCCATGAGTAGCCGGCGCAAATCGTCCGCCGGCCGTGCGCAGACCGCGCCGTCAACCGGGAATCTGCGGCTGCGTCTTCTGCCGGCGCCGGCGCTGGCCCTGGCATTCCTGGTGCATATCGCCGCCCTGTGGTTCGCCTTTGTGGACGATGACGGGGTACAAATCCAGTCCAACCCCCACATCCAGTCCTGGCAGTATTTGCCGCGTTATTTTACTGCCGACGTCTGGAGCCAGACGGGTTGCGGAAGCAATTACTACCGCCCGGTGTTTCTGCTCTGGTTGCGGCTGAATCACTGCCTGTTCGACCTCAACCCCATGGGCTGGCATCTGGCGGCAATCCTTCTGCATGTGCTGGTGGTCTGGCTCGTATACCTGCTGGCCGCACAGGCTCTGAGCGACAAGATTGCCGCCGGATTTGCGGCCGCAATTTTTGCCGTCCATCCCGTCAACCTGGAAAGTGTGGCTTTTGTTTCGGGAGCCACCGAAACCCTCGAAGCGGTGTTTTTCCTGGGCTGCATGTTGTGCTTCCTCAAGGGCAGCCGTTGGCCGGAAGCGGGAAAAGGCAATCGCGGCCCGGAAGCGGCACATCGAAATCTTTGGCGGGCGGCGGCGTTGCTGCTGTTCGCACTCGCCTTACTGACCAAGGAAACGGCTCTGATTCTGCCGCTCTTCCTGCTGATCTACGAGCTACGGTCCCGAGGATTCAAGGTTTCGGAACTTGGAACGTGGAAGGTGAAACGTGAAACGTTTCTCCTTCTATCGCCTTATGCCGTTCTGCTGGCGGTCTATCTTGCCGTGCGCAGCATCGCTCTTCATGGCATGGCCCCGGGGATGAAGCATGCTACCCCGGCGACGGCAATTGCCACCTGGCCGGCGGTACTGTGGTTCTACCTGCACAAACTCGCCGCTCCCTGGCCGCTCAGTCTGGACTACGGCCTGGGTTTCACGCGACGGCTGGGATTTTACGATTTTGCGTTGCCGTTGGTTGCGCTGCTGGCCGTGGGCACGGGTCTATGGATGTGGTTCCGGCGCGATCGGCGGATCGCCCTGGCAATCGCCTGGCTGCTGGTTCCGTTGCTGCCGGCTGTGGCCGGCACCTTGCGCTTCGATAACGGACAACTGGTGCATGACCGCTACTTGTACGAGCCGCTGATCGGCTTCTCCATGCTCTGCGCTCTGGCTTTACGACGAGTACCGTCATCAGTGGTTTCAACGTGGAAGGTGAAACGTGAAACCTGGAACGGACTCCCGGGTCTGCCCTTGACTCAGGCGCTGTCATTGCTTTTGGTTTTGGGAATATTGAGCGGTACGACGATTGCCGATATAGGCAACTGGTCCAGCAATATGGCGGTTTACACGCATGCGTTGGCGGTTTCGCCCGGCAATGCTTATGCCCACAACTCGGTGGGGGAGCAGCTATTTAATCACTCGCAATACGACCAGGCATTTGTCCAATTTCACAAAGCCGTGGAGTTGGACCCGCGGAATACCTTTGCCCGCACCACTCTGGCCCAGGCCTACGGCTATTTTGGAAATGTGCCGGCCGAGATCGCGGAAATGACCGTCGTTGCCGATCAAGTGCAATCGGCCTGCGCCTGGGCCAACCTGGCCGACGCCCAACAGAGTGCCGGACAACTGGCCGCCGCGGAAACCTCCTGGCGGCGTGCGCTCGCCCTGCAACCATGTCCGATCCATGGTCACTGGTCGATGGCCGAGCTGCTTCGCCAGGAAGGCAAGCTGGCCGAGGCCCGCGCACAATACGAGGCCGAATTATCCCAGCCCAGCGATGATCCCATCCCGGATCTTCGCGACAAGATCGACGAACTGGATCGCCAGTTGGGCTCCCGTTCAACCCGCTGACGAGCAAGGGCGATCAGGCCCATCTGGCCGAAGGCCGACGACCGACGGCCAACGAACAAAAAATCAACGAACACCCTCCGTATTTTCCTAAGGAACAGAATCGCCATGAGCCAAGCAAATAACGGCGCGCAGGATCGTATCGTAGAAGCCGCTGTCCAGCTTTTTTCCCGCCAGGGATTCAGTGGCACCAGCACGCGTGAAATTGCCCGCCTAGCGGACGTGAATGAAACCTCGCTTTTTCGCCACTTTCCGCGCAAGCAGGACCTCTTCTGGGCGGCGATGCAGTCGCGCCTGGACCGCTTGCGGGTACGGAAAGAACTCCATCTCGGATTGACGCAGGGCGGCGATCCGGAGCTGGTCGTCCCACTGATTGTCGAGCTGCTGGTGCACACCACCGTATACCAGCCGGAGTTGATCCGCCTGCTCTACGTGGGGCTGCTGGAATTGCGCCCCGGCGCCGAGCGCATTTACCGCCAGCAGTTGGCGCCCATTTTTCAGGCGATCCAGAATTATCTGGTGCACTGTGTCGAGGTCGGCGTACTGCGCGGCATCGATCCTTCCATTACGGCGGTGGCCTTCACCACCACCATTCTCGCCCACCAGGGCGTCTCCAACCTCTTCAGTAACAGCGGAGCGCCATTCTCCAACGCGGAAGAGGCGGTAGCGGCTTATACCAAGTACTGGCTGGCGGCACTCATGCCCAACAACGGCGAACGTGGGGCCAAACTGGCTCCCGCGAAGGCGCGCGCCGTCGCCTTTGATCAGCAGGCGGAGGCGGTCGGCCATCTCCACTTTTCGCAGGACTGACTACAGCGCAACTCCAGGCCCAGCCGGCTGGCTCGAAACTTGAAACTCGAAACCGTTTCCAGGATATTCATAATGCATCGACGCTTCCCAACTCGCTTTCGTCTTTGGTGGATTGCCGGCCTGCTGGTGATGGCTCTGACTTCATTGCTCAGCGCACAACGTTCGCCGGCGCAGGCCCCGGCGGCAGCCCTGCCCGCCTCCGTTCCTGGCTCTCCGTCCACAGCGGCGCTCAGCCAGCCCGGCCCGGACAGCGATCTGATTATCAGTCCCGACGACGTGCTGGACGTTTATGTCATGGACGTAGCGGAACTCTCGCGGCAATATCGCGTCAGTCCCGCGGGCACCGTTCTGCTGCCCTTGCTGGATAAGCCGCTGGTGGCCGCGGGGATCACCGTAAACGCCTTCTCCGCGGTACTGGCGAAGGAACTGAGCCAACGTGGCCTGGTGAGCAACCCGCACATCATGATCTCGATCGCCTCCTCGCGGCTGAAAGCGGTGGCCATTACGGGGGCGGTGAAGCGTCCGCAGATTTACCCGGTCTTCGGACACACGACTTTGCTCGACGTGTTGTCACAGGCCGAAGGACTGGAGCCGGATGCCAGCAGTGTCGCAGTCGTCAGCCGCGGCGACCTGGGACTGCAAGCCTCCAAGTCCGGAGAGAAGGTGCAGAACGTCGACCTCAAGAAGCTGATGGAGTCCGGCGATCCGGCCAACAACATCGACATTTACCCCGGGGATCGCGTGACTGTGCCGCGAGCCGGCGTGGTCTATGTGGTGGGCGCGGTGAACAAGCCCGGCGGCTATCCCATCAATTCCACCGGCAGCGGCATGACGGTGCTTCAAGCCGTCGCGCTGGCAGAGGATATAAAGCCTACGGCCATTGGAAAAAAGGCGATGGTGATTCGCGTCAATCCCAACGCGCCGGAAGGCCACGATAAGATCCCGTTGAATCTGAATAGCATCCTGGCCGCCAAAACCGCCGACCCGGTCTTGCAGGCCAACGACATTCTCTTTATTCCGGACAGTCAGGGCGCCAGAGCCATGCGCCGCGGACTGGAAGCCATCATTCAAACCGCTACAGGCGTCGCTATTTACGGCAGCCGATAATCACTAAGGGAAACCCATGATGAACGGAAATGGACGTATGGACACTCGCGATTTGGTCCCCACCGACCGCTCCGCAGGCCTGACGACGCCGCGCTTTTCGCCGCCTCCCCAGGAGGGCGATTTCTCCGGCCCGCAAAACGCCCTCTCACTGGCGAGCTACTGGCACATCCTGATCAAACACCGCTGGATGATCCTGACCACAGCCCTGGTGCTCACTACTATCGCGGCCGTCGTTTCTTTCCGCATGACCCCGATCTACAAGGCATCCTCGCGGGTGCAGGTCGAGGCCGAGACTCCGCTGATCCAGTCCATCACCGATATCTATCAGAAGGCCGATGCCGACGACGCCTTCCTGCAGACCCAGATTCAAGTGCTCAAGAGCGAAAGCCTGGCCTGGCGCACCATTGAGGAGCTCGACCTCACTCAGCATCTGATCTCGCCCGGACGGCTGGCCAAAATCGACACCGACAAGCGCAAGGTCGAGCTGATCGCCACCTTCGAGAAGAACCTCAGCGTGGAACTGGTGCCCAAAACGCGAATGCTGATCGTGGGCTTCGAAAACCCCGATCCCCAGCTGGCCGCCCAGGTCTCAACCACGCTGGTGAACAATTACATCGACTACAACTTCCGCCTCAAGTACGACGCCACCCGCCAGGCCTCCGGCTGGATGGAACAACAACTTGATGAACTGAAAGCCAAAGTGGAGTCGTCGCAGCAGGCCCTGGTCGAGTACGAGCGCGAGCATCAGATCGTCAATACCAGCGAGAAACAGAACGTCCAGGAGCAGATGCTCTCCGACCTCAGCCGCGACCTGACGAACGCCGAAAGCGAACGCCTGCAAAAGGAGTCGCTCTATCACGAGGTTGTCACCAACCGCGCGCAATCGGCCGCCCTGGCCCACAACGATCTCCTGCAAAAACTGGACGAAAAGAACTCTGACCTGCAGGGCCAGTACACGGAAGCAGTGGCGCAATACGGGCCGAACTTTCCGAAAGCCGTGCGCTTGCACCAGCAGATCGATGAAAACCACAGTCAGATTCTGGCGGAGGAAAACCGCGTCATCGACCGCATTCGCAAGGACTATGACGCGGCTCGCAATCGCGAAAGCCTGGCCTCGGCGGCGGTTGCCGCACAGAAAGAGCAGGTGGGCAAACTCGATCAATTACTGGTACAGCACAACCTGCTGCAGCGCGATTTCGAAAGCAACCAGCAGCTTTACCAGAGCCTGATGCAGCGTCTGAAGGATGCCACCGTCTCCGCCGGGCTGCGCTCCACCAATATCCATTTGGTGGATAGCGCCCTGCCCCCGTCCACACCGGTCCGGCCGAAACGGCCCCTCAATATCGCCCTGGGCTTCCTCGCCGGAGTGGTGATCGGCATTATGGGCGCCTTCGTCCGCGAAGCATTCGATCACTCCATCAAGACGGCCGAGGAAGTGGAAGCCCTGCTGGATACGCCCACTCTGGCGGTGATCCCGCTGGAACGGACGGCATTTCAGGGAAAGCCGGTGCTCAGCGAACACAGCGAGGCCGATACCTCACGCGGAACCGCCCGCAGCAAGGCGGTCGCCCTGGCCATTCTGGACAATCCGCAATCGGTGCTGGCCGAAGCTTACCGGGCCTTGCGCACCGCGATTGTTCTCTCGCTGGCGCCCCGTGCCCCCAAACTCCTGCTGGTCACCAGCAGCCATTCCGGAGAAGGGAAAACTTCGACCGCCCTGAACCTGGCCCAGACGCTGGCCCAGCAAAAGGGTCCGGTGCTGCTGGTGGATTGCGACCTGCGCAAGGGCAACATCGCCCGCCTGCTGGGAATGGATGCCAAGCAAGGACTCAGCATGGTGCTCACCGGCAACGAGGATCTGGAGAGTGCGCTCCACCAGTTCGCGCCGCAACCGAACCTGTGGATTCTTCCTGCCGGCCCGGTGCCGCCCAACCCCGCTGAGTTGCTGGCCTCCGACACCATGCGGGAGCTTTGCCAGAAGTTGTCGGAACGCTTCGAGCATGTGGTCATCGATTCGCCGCCGGTATTGGCCGTAACCGATGCCACCGTTCTTTCCAGCATGGTCGATGCCGTCGTGCTGGTGGCGGAAAGCGGCCGCACCGCCCAAGCCGCCCTGCTGCGCACGCGCGCCGTCCTCGAGAATGCCGGCGCCCGCATCCTGGGCGTGGTATTGAACAAACTCGACCTGCGGCAACTCGGCTACTATGGATACGCCGGCTACTACTATTATCAGTATTACTCGCGTTATTCCTACGGCGGCAGCAAACAGCAATAGACCGTCCGGGTAAATCTCCTTTGAAACTCGCCCTCTCCAACCCGCCACCGGCAACGACTCTGGCCCTCGATTCGCGCCTGCGGAAACTTCTGTTTCTGCTGCTGGTGTCGATTCCCGCCTTTGTGCTGATCGCTAAGACCATACGAATCTCCCTGGCGGGGACCTGGGGCGACTCTTTTGACGCAACCAGCATTGAGCGCGCTATCGCTCTCGACCGTGACAACCCTCAGCTGCACTACATGCTGGGTATGGTGTATCTGTTTGGCGGCGAATCCCTTCCGCCGGCGCCGGCGGTGCGCGATATGCGGCGAGCTACGGAGCTGCTTCCCAACTCCGCCAAGTTCTGGTCCGGCCTGGGCAAGGCCTGCTGGATGGCCGCCGATCAGCCGTGCGCCGATCAGGCTTTCGAGCGTGCCATGGAACTGGGCCCCACCACGCCGCGCTACGTGTGGGATGCGGCGGTCAACTCGGTCGGCCTCAACCGCCCCGCTCCCGCAATCGCGCAACTCAAAACATTTTTGCAGCTTCAGCCCGGCAGTTACCCGCAAGTCTTCCAGTTGGCATGGCGGGCCTTCGGAAATTCCGACCGGTTATGGCGCGATCTTGTCAGTGTCTCCGGAAACGGGAATATGAAGCTGGCTTACCTGGAGTTTCTCGGAGAAAACGGCCGCTTCGATTTGTCGGAAAAGTACTGGACGGAGATGGTTGCCGCCAGGCAGGCCGTGCCCATCGCCGCCGCCAAGCCTTATCTGGAAGGGCTCCTGTCCAACGCTCATTACCGCCAGGCCGCGGGAGTATGGCGCTACCTGCGGCAAACCGGATCGGTAAACGATGTTTCTTCTCAGGGCCCGGACAACCTCGTATTTAATGGCGGGTTTGAGCAGGAGCCGCTGGGCGCGGGCTTCGACTGGCGGCTGCAACCGCAACCGTATATCACGGCGGATTTCTCGGACTTTTCGGCCCACAGCGGCAGGCGCGCGTTGCGCGTGGATTTCACCGTCCCGCAAAATCTCGAATATGAACCGATCCAGCAACTGGTGGCGGTAAGTCCGGGTCAAACGTACGAATTGACCGCGTATGTCCGCTCGGGATCCATCACCTCCGATAGCGGCCCCCGGTTGCGCGTCACCGATCCGCAATGCGCGGCTTGCCTGGATGTTTCCACGCCGGGTGTCACCGGCACCACGCCCTGGCACAAGACTGTGCTTCGATTTACCACCGGCGCGGCGACGGACATTCTCCGCGTTTCCGTATGGCGTCCTCGCAGCCGCGTCTTCCCCATGGAAATCAGCGGCAGCGCCTGGTTCGACGATATCTCGCTGCGGCCGGCAGTGCCGCAGTAGCGACGGCGTCTTCGTCCTTCGCACTTGACGTTTCTTTTATGGCAACCAGAGTCCTGAAACCGCACAGCCCGATCGTGGTAACCACACCGGATCCGGGCGCTCCCAATTCCCTGTTTATCGTGGCCCGAACTTCGCTGATTGTGCTGCTGATGGCGGCGCCGCTGGCCTTTGGCGCGGTTCTTCCCTGGGGTTGGGGCGCCATCGCGGTCGTGGCCGCCTGCCTCCTGGTGCTTTGGGCCGCCGGTAGCGTCCGGGTGAGCTCGGTCAAACTGATCTGGTCGCCTCTGTATGTCTCCTTCGCCGTCTTTCTCCTGCTGGCATGGGCGCAAATACAGTTTGCCCTCACCCTGGATCGCGTGGGCACCCGCGAAGCGCTGATTAAACTTGCCGCCTACGTCATCATCTTTTTCCTCGCACAACATCTATTCGCCGATGCCTCCCAGCGCGTGTGGCGCAGGACTGCCGGCGCGGTGGCGCTGTACGCCTTCGCCATGGCCCTGTTCGCCATCATTCAGTTGTTCGCCAGTCCCGGCCTCTTGTATGGCTTTATTAAACCGCGTTGGGGCGGCATGGTGTTTGGCCCTTACGTCTACCACAATGCCTACGCCGGACTGATGGAAGTACTGATCCCGGTGGCGGTGGTCTTCGCCCTCAGCCTTCGTCCGCGGCATCCGGCAAAGCCCTTTCTGCTGTTCGCCATCTTTGTCTGCATGGTATCCGTATTCCTCTCCGGCTCACGCGGCGGATTAATCGCTCTGGCTGTGGAATTTGCGCTGCTGGCGGGCGCCATCTTCCTGGGTGAGCCGGGCACTCGCAAGCGCGCGCTGGTTGCCGGGCTGGTGCTCACCGCCATTGCCGGAGCCTCCTTCTCCTGGCTCGATCCCGGAGATATATGGAAGCGCTGGGAAGCCGTGGCCCACACCCCGGAAATCGCCATGGGCGACCGCGATAAGGTGACCATGGATACCCTGCGCATGTCACGCGATCATCTTGCCCACGGAATCGGCCTCGGCGCCTTCGAGACGGTCTATCCCAAATATCAGAGCATAGCCACCGATCTCGTTTACGATTACGCGCACGATGATTATGCCCAGTTGTTTGCGGAAACCGGCGTGCTGGGCTGGATTTTTGCCCCCGCCTCGATTGTGATTTTCGTGTTGCTGTCCTTCCGCGACCTGCGCTCCCGGCTCGAGCACCCTGTCGGATGGCTGCAGTTGGGCGCCGCCGTCGCGGTTTGCGGATTGCTGGTGCATAGCCTTTTCGATTTCAATATGCATATTCCGGCCAACGCCGCCTGGTTCGCGTTTTGCGCCGCTTTGGCCACCGTGAAGGTCACCGCCCCGCCTCCCGGCCCCCGGCGGATTTGGCGGCCCTCCGGCGCGCACCTGGGAGTTACCGTTCTTCCGCCGGACTTCTCCATACTCAGTCCTCCGGGCGGCGGCACGAAGGAATAACTCATTGGGTCATCCGTTGCTCTGCGCTCAGGCGCTGTTGAAATGCGAGTAGTCCTCTCCGCGATCGGAAAATTTCATCTATTTGATCTGGCTCGCCAACTTCACCGGCGCAAGGCCTTGGCAACCTTTTTCACCGGTTACCCGCGTTGTAAGCTTGCCAAAGAAGAGCTGCCCGCGGAACTCGTTGATACCTTCCCCTGGCTGCACGCGCCATATATGGCATTGCCGCTGCTCCGCAGGCGCTCCCGCCTGGCGCGCTGGTGGGAATGGCGGGATCTGGTCTGCTTTGACCGGCACGTAACCGGCAGGGTGCCGGAATGCGATATTTTCATGGCTCTGTCGGGTATGGGCATGCGCGCCGGCGTCAGGGCGCAGCAGTTGGGCGCAAAATACGTTTGCGATCGAGGCTCCTGCCACATTCGCGTCCAGGACCGGATTTTGCGGGAAGAATACGACCGCCAGGGCATCCGCTTTGACGGTATCGACCCTCGAGTCATCGCGCGGGAAGAGGCGGAATATGCCGCCGCCGATACGATTACCGTACCCTCCACCTTCGCCTTGCAATCGTTTGTGGAAATGGGAATCCCACGGCAAAAGCTCCACCTCGCGCCCTACGGAGTGGACCTGCGAATTTTTCACCCCAACGGCGCGCCTGGTCCGCGGGAATTCCGGGTGCTGTTTGTCGGCAACGTGAATATCGAGAAAGGAGTTCCCGATCTCCTGGAAGCGTTCCAGCGTGTCTCCCATCCGGCGAAATCGCTAACCTTGATCGGAGACATCAATCAAGATCTGAAGCAGTTGCTGCGGCGCTATTGCGCCGATTCGCGCATCAAGGCGATCGGTCACGTGCCCCAGTCCCGGTTAAAGGACTTCTTGAGTCAGGCCCACGTCATGGTTTTGCCCAGCGTGCAGGAAGGTCTTGCTTTAGTGCAGGCGCAGGCCATGTCGTGCGGTTGTCCGGTGGTGGCGACCACGAATACCGGCGCCGAAGATCTCTTCACCGATGGTCGCGAAGGCTTCATCGTTCCCATCCGCGATCCTGACGCCATTGCGGACCGCCTGCAGCGCCTGGCCGACGATACGGCGTTGCAGAACGCCATGCGCACCGCCGCCCTCTCCCGCATCCATGCGATTCAGGGCTGGAACGAATACGGCGAAAACATGTATTGTCTCTTCACCGCATTATCGGGCAGAGCCTGAAGGTCAGTTTGCCATGAGCCGCAGCACACGCGCCGCCAACGGATTTCTGACCGGCGCTCTGCAGTACGTCGCCCGCATAGTCCTGCAGGGACTATTGGCTCCGGTTGTGCTCAAGCTGGCGGGCAGAGAAACTCTGGGCGCCTATGCCGTATTGATCCAGACCATCGCCTATCTGGCGCTGGTCGATTTTGGCCTGTCTTTCTCGCTGGAACGGTACCTGGCGCAGGCGACAGCCGTGGAAGATGACGGCCGGCACTTCCGCAACGTCTTCACCACCGCGCGGACGTTTTTGCTGGCAACCAATTTTGTTTTCGCCGGCCTGGTGTTGATCGCCAGCTTTTACGTCGGCCACTTCTATCATTTCTCTCCGCTTATTGAGCGGCAGGCGCGGATCGCAATGTGGATTACGGCCTTGTGGGGGATCGCCCGCACACCGCTCTCCGCATACAATATCGCAATGATCGCCACCCAGGACCTGGCAGCGGCCAATATCATCGGGGCCCTGGTGAACTTTGCCCGCGCGCTGGTGGCGCTCGCCGCGGTCGCCTGCGGCTATGGTCTGATCGGATTGATCCTGGCCGGAACCGTGGCCGAAGCTTTGGGCGCCATGGTATACCGCCTCCGCTTTCGCCGGCGCAATCCTGCACGCACACCGCATTGGGGCATTCCCGAGCGCGGACTGCTGCGCGAAATGCTGATCTTTGGCGCCTGGGTTTTCCTGGCCAACATCGCCGGCATGCTGGTGTTTAATTCCGGCAACGTCTTTGTCGGTTATCTGTTTGGCGCAGCTACCGTCAGCATTTTCTACACCACCTACACTCCGGCCTTGATGGGCAGCATGATGGTTCTGCGGCTCGGCGATAGCGCCGCTCCGGCAATCAACGAACTGTACGCCCGCGGCGATCGTGCGCGCCTGAAGCACGTCTATACCCGCGTGTCCCGCTGGAGCATCCTACTGGCCAGCATGCTGGCCATCGGCCTTCTCTTGTTCAATCGCGACCTTGTCACCTGCTGGGTCGGACGGCAACAGTACGGCGGCGGCCTGATGACCTCCTGTCTGGTGGTCTTCGTCCTTTTGATTGCGCTGGAACACGTAAACGTCGTTTTCGCATACGCCTTCGGTTGGGCGCGGGCCTTGAGTGTGATTGCGGTATTTCAGGCCGCGGCCAACGCCGCCATGGCTTTGTTCTTTGGCCGTCGTTTCGGCATGGGCGGCGTGATTCTGGCCGTCGTGATTGCACTGGTTCCCAGAACGGTTTACATGGTCCACCGGTTCAGCCGCGAACTCGATATCCCCATACTTTCCCTGGGCTATCGGACGCTGTCGCCCGCACTGGCTCCGGCAATCGCCGGCGGCGCCGTGGGAATGCTGGCATCCCTGTACCTGCCCGGCCATGGCTGGCTCAAGTTCCTGATGGAGACTTCCGTCTTTGCCTGCGTTTTTCTCCTGACAGCCTACCTTTGGGCCACGACCGAAGAGGACCGGCTTACCGGCAAGAAAGCCATGGCAACCATAACCGCCGTGTTCGGCGTATCCCCGCCCGCACTGGGCAGCGTTGAAGGCGATTGAAGCTCAAAACTTGAAACTTGTATGCCACCATCTAGCTCGTATCCCCTTGTTTCCGTGCTCTTCGTCACCTACAAGCGGATACATCTGTTGGAGCGAACGTTGAACTCATTTCGGGAACATACTGATTATCCGAACCTGGAACTGGTGGTGACCGACGACGGCAGCCCGGCCGAAATGCAAGACCGGATTCGCCGCCTGGGTTTCGACAAGTGCGTTTTTGCGCCCGGGAATCGCGGCATGGGAGCCAATGCCAATGCCGGACTGGCGGTTTGTTGCGGCAAATACATCTTATTTCTTCAAGACGATTGGGAATGCGCGGGGCCGGACCGGTATCTGCGGGACGCGGTGGCAGTCATGGAGGCCAACCCGCATATCGGGCTCCTGAAATTTTACGGAAAACGACACTTGCAGGCTCAGGTTTTGACCGGCACGGAGAATGCCTGCTATCAGATCCGCAAGGATGACGCGCCCGGCCCCGGCGGCTACTGCCTGTATTCCGACACGCCTCATCTGAAATCGCGCGCCTCCCTCTCCGATTTGGGATTGTATCGGGAAGGTTGCGGAATGGAGCAATGCGAGATCGATTATGACGATCGCTTCAGCCGTCAGGACCGGCATGCTGCCGCATTTTTTCCTGAATACTACAACCGCGTCTTCGCGCACATTGGCGAAGCGGAAAGCTTTCGCAAGAGTTCTCTGGGCTATCGCGCGCACCACCGTCTTGCTGGTTGGGCGCTTCCGATCAAGCAGGCCTGCCCCGCGCTTTATGAAGCCGGCAGGCGCTGCTATCGCCGCTTGAGGGGACTGCATACCAGATGCTAAGCAACGGTTCTCTGCACAAGCCTTCTCTGCTCCGCTTTGGGGCGTTT
The DNA here is from genome assembly GCA_964619235.1 of uncultured Terriglobales bacterium. Classification (GTDB taxonomy): domain Bacteria; phylum Acidobacteriota; class Terriglobia; order Terriglobales; family Acidobacteriaceae; genus CAZUCM01. Next base: position 10,608 of record CAZUCM010000004.1, on the reverse strand, counting down.
GGCCGTATTGCGGCTGCTGGATTCGTCTCTTTCCTGGCGCAACTGGCGGTAGGCAGTGACTTCCGGGTAGTCATACTTTTTACTTTGGCAATTGTCTTTGGACTGGGCGCCGTGCACGCCGGCGGCGGGCTTCGCTCGACACTCGGAATTCTTAATGCGATTCTTCTGGGCGAATTCCTGCTGATCGCAATCGCATTAAAGGTCCTGCTCATGGAAGCCACCGACCACAATCTATACTCCCCAATTACCACCTCCATGGTGATGGCTTTCGGCTTTCTGGGGCTGTGGATTGCCACCGCGGCGGTACAGCGGGCGCCGAGGCCGGCAAGATGTCTGATGCCTGCCAATTTTTCCGCGCGGGAATACCTAGCCTTTGCCATCGTTGTTCTGCTGATTTCCTGCGGCGGTTATGTGCTGGGCATGAGGCCTGACCTGGAAGGTCAGGGCCTGCAAACCGGTGGCATTCTTGGCTATGCGCGAACCCTCGGCAGCTTCACCAGCCTCGCCATTGTGCCGACCATGTTTTATGCCTGGAAGTCCGGCCATCGGCGTTTTCTTTCCCACCCCCTGGTTCTCCTGGTGCTTCTGTTTGAGACCGCGATAGGAATCTGGAGTACCGGCAAGCAAGGCGCCATGGAACCGCTGATGCTTTACGGCGTCGTCGCGGTGATGCGCTTCGGCCTCACCAGCAAGAAGGTCTGGATTCTCGGCTTGCTGGGAGCGATGTTCTATGCCGGCCTGGTGTATCCGTATTCCCAATACGTCCGCTTCAACGGCGGGCGGGAAGGGCTTGCTTCCTATCGCGTGGAAGCCATGAAGGAGACCATCTGGCGTTTGCTGACGGATCCGACCTTTCGCAGCATGGTTTCCTCGCACATTGATTCCAAGACCAGAATTTACTGGGACGCACCCTCCCTGACTCCGTTCAGCCGTTTGGCGATGGTCTGCGAGGCCGACCGCCTGATTTCCGCCACCGAGCGAACTCAGAGCTATACGGCATGGGAAACCATCTCCTGGGGCTTTAAGCTCCTCACCCCGCGCATACTGCTGCCGAATAAACCGGCCTTCGGCGCCAACAACTATCTCGCGCATATCGCCGGAGATGCCGGAATCCGCGACGATTCCACGCAATGGGCCTACGGCATTTTCGCGAATCTGTTTAACGCCTTCGGCATGACCGGCGTTGCCGTCGGCAGTGTTCTCACCTTTGGCTGCTTTTACTATTGGCTGACTCTCTTTTTTGGCAATCCCGTGTGGACGCCCAAGCCCGTGGATTCGGCGTTGTGGCTGCTTCTGGTGGTTGCTTCTTACCACCACGTGATTGTCGAAACCTCCGTTTCGAACCTGATTGCATCCCTGGTAAATCCGGCCATGATTCTGTTGATGGCGTTGCTCGCCCGCACTCTGGCTCGATTCCTTCCCAGACACAGCGGCCACCTTGGACTGCAGCGCCGCGCCATGGCCCGTCGCCGGCATGCAAACCGGGCCGCGTCACGGGATGCCGCCCGCTTTGTGCGACCGTAAATACGAGTAAGGATTCTTCCGCATTGAACGTTCTTTTTATTGGCGCGGATAACGGTACGGCGAGGCATCGCAGCCTTGCCCTGCAACGCCTGGGACACCGTGTGGTTCCCGTATCGCCTTACGCGTTCCTACCGCACAACCCGCTGGTGAACTCCTGGGTCTTCCGCACGGGCGCGGCTTTTCTTGGCAGTCACATCCGGCGCCGCGTGTTGCGGGCGGTTGGCGCTTCCTGCTTCGATCTCGTATGGATTGACAGCGGGGAACTGGTTGACGCTTCGCTGGTGCGAGAGTTGAAGCGACGCTTCGGAACCGTTCTCAATTACAACGTCGATGACCCCTTCAGCCCGCAATATGGCACACGATTCCGTTTGTATCGTCAGGCAGTCCCGGAGTACTCGCTTCTGGCCGTAGTCAGGGAACCGAATGTGGCGGAGGCCAAGGCGCGAGGAGCGAAGTCCGTACTATGCGTTTATCGCTCTGCCGATGAAGTTGCCCACCGGCCAAGACCACTTTCTGCCGAGGACCATCGCACCTGGGATAGCGAAGCCGTGTTCGTGGGCACCTGGATGCCCGAGAGAGGCCCCTTTCTGGCCGAATTGATCGAGCGCGGCGTTCCGCTGACGATTTATGGTGACCGCTGGCATAAAGCCAGGGAATGGCCGCGTCTGAAATCCCATTGGCGGGGACCGGGGCTGCATCGCGACGATGACTATGCCCGCGCGATCCAGTGCGCCAAGGTATGCGTGGGTCTGCTCTCCAAAGGCAATCGCGATCTTCATACGCAACGCTCCCTCGAAGTTCCCTTCCTGGGCAGCCTGTTCTTTGCCGAACGCACGTCGGAGCATCTGGCCTTGTACAAGGAAGACGAGGAGGCGGTATTTTGGACTGGCGCAAAGGAATGCGCCGCCCGCTGTCTTGAGTTGTTGTCTTGCGACGACCAGCGCATCCGGATTGCTCGCAGCGGCCAAAAGCGCTGCATCGCGAATCAGACTCTGAATGAACCAGTTCTGAGGACCGTCATCGAAGCGGCCCTGAATTCCCAGTGAGTATGCGTATCGGAATGAAACAATCCTTCTTCTTTCTGTTGATGTTCTCAGCTTTGGCCTTTGCCCAGACTGCCCAGCCCCCCGATGCCGGCATCCTCAGCATCGCCGACTATCCAGGTGATTCGATCGCCTCGCGCGTCGCAGCCGCATGTGCCGGCCTTCAAGGCCGACAAGGCATGATCGTGGTTCCGGGCAGCATGAGCGAAGGCACGGTTGGCGTATTTCCGGACAACTGCCGCGTGCTCGATCTTCGCGGCCGTTCCGGCCCCAGCGAATTGGGCATCGAGGGTACGGGCTGGACGAAAGGTCTGTTGTTGCGCGGGCGTTACACTCACGATGACAGCCGCGAAGCCGGACATGACCTGCACATGCAACCGTTGCACGTGCATACCGACTTCTGGTCGGGCGGCGAAAACGACTGTTGCGCCAATGGCTTCCACAAGAGTTATGTCAGTGGCGTTGCTTCCACCCTGGATGCGCATACTCCCGGTCAGAAGTTTTCGTTTTGGGGATGGCAATCGAACTTCAGCGACGGCGACAATATCGCAGGCTACTTCATCGCTCAGGGATGGGGTGGTACCAGCGCCTGGGACGATGAAGGCACCACCGCGCTCCGCGGCCAAGCCTATCAAATGGATACCATCTTCACCGCCAGGGTAACCGCGAATCATTCCGGTGCGCTCACTTACGCCAAAGCCGTGCACGAAGAGACCCGTGGTGAAAAACGCCTGCTGATCATCACCACTCCGGCCAAGGTGTACTCCGCCGGCAGCATCGGAACCATTACCGGAGCGCCGCCCGTCGTCCATGGATCGGGTATGGAGTGGGCCCGCCAGTTCGGCTCCGGCGCCAAGCCGGACCTTTGTTTTTCCCTCGACTCGGAAACGCAACAAGGTGTGAAGGAAGTGATTCCTGTCGCCTCGATCGATTCCGATACCGGACTCACCCTGACCTACACGCTTAAGAACCGTGTGCAAGGCTGGGAAGTCGCGCATGGAGGTTCGTACCAGATTTTCCGTTGCGGCGTGGTCACCGCACTGGCGCCGGCGGATGGCTTGACGGTTACCCCCTCCGCCGATTTTGCGCCCGGTGACACCGTGGAAATGCCGTTGGCATACAACCACATCCTGATCGCCGGTCGGGTGACGGCCAAACAGCAGATTCGTCAGATCGGCAACGCCTCAATCGCCTTCGACGTAAGCAACGTCGGTCTGTATCGTATGGATCGCGGCCTCAACATTGCCGGCCGGTTTAAGCGCGGCATCACCATCGGCAGCGGCCTGCCCGATGATCAACCAGCCACGGAAGCCGCCATTCATTACACCGGCAGAGCCCCCGGAACCATGCTGCGCGTTTGGGACAGCCAGAAGGGGAATTTCATCTCCTTCCTGCAAACGACGGAGGATTACGCCGGAGCGGTGGATTTCGGTTTCGACCGCAAGACCGCCAGCTGGCAGTTCCAGAAGAACCGCGCTCCCCTGGCTTCCATCAGCGATACGGGAGTGGCCGCCTTCAGCGGGGGTGTAGTGGCGCCCACCTACCAGACCACGATGGCGACTCCGGCATCGTCTCATCAGGCCTGCACTGCCGGACAAATCTGGGCGGACGCCAACTACGTCTACGTCTGCACCGCCCCCAACACCGTCAAACGTGCAGCATTGAACGCGTTCTGATTTATAAATTTCAAGTTTGTAATTTGCAATTTTGCGCCAGAGCTCCATCACAACCAGCTTCTCAATTACAAATTGCAAATTAAAAAATTACAAATTCCATGAAGATTCTGCACGTAATCCGGACCCTCGATCCCGCCTGGGGCGGGCCGGTGGAAAGCATCCGACAATTGGGCAGCGCTCTGGCCGAGCGCGGGCACCAGGTCGAGGTCGCCTGTCTGGATGCGCCCGGCAGATCGTGGCTGAAGACTTTCCCGCTTCCAGTCCATGCACTTGGATCGGCACTGGGCGTTTATGGCTTCGGCGCCCGCTGGGCTTCGTGGTTACGGAAGAATGCCCGCGGGTACGACTTCGTCATCATGAACGGCTTGTGGCAATACCACAGCTTCGGAACCTGGCGAATCTTGAGAAAGCTGGGCGTTCCCTACGGAATTTTTCCGCACGGCGCGTTGGACCCCTGGTTCAAGCGAACCTATCCGCTGAAGCATTTGAAGAAGTGGCTGTACTGGCCGTGGGCGGAGTATCGCGTGTTGCGCGATGCCAATGCCGTGCTATTCACTTGCGAGGAAGAAAGGATTCTCGCGCGCCAGTCCTTCTGGATGTATCAATGCAGAGAGGTCGTCGTGAACCAGGGCACTTCGATGCCGTCCGGCGATGCGGAGGCCCAGAAATCGGCTTTCTACGCACGCTTCCCGGAGCTGCGGGGCAAGCGTTTGCTCTTGTTCATGGGCCGTATTCACCCCAAGAAAGGGTGCGACCTGCTGATTGAAGCTTTTGCGAAGGTGTTTCGGGACCAACCCGAATGGCGTCTGGTGATGGCGGGACCGGATAGCGTCGGTTGGCAAAGCAAGCTGGCCAGCCTCGCCCGGCAGAGACAGATTGCCGGCCGCATTACCTGGGCGGGTATGATCACCGAAGACATCAAGTACGGCGCGCTTCAGGCTGCCGAAGTATTCATACTGCCTTCGCATCAGGAGAATTTTGGTATTGCCGTCGCCGAAGCGCTCTCTTGCGGCCTGCCCACTCTGATTGCCAAGCCGGTAAATATCTGGCGCGAAGTCGAGCATGACGGCGCCGGCATCGTTGCCAAAGACGATTTGGAAGGTACTTGCTCGCTTCTGCGCGCCTGGCTGGCCATGGCGGACGCGGATAGGCAACTCATGCGGGAGAGGGCCAAAGAATGCTTCCGCAACCGCTTTGAAGTCGGCAAGGCCGCCGATTGTCTCCTGGAGTCGATCAAGGACGCCATCGCTCCCCGGGAATCGCGGGCGGACGCAGTTCGCAATGCGGGATCAGCCGCAAAGCAATTGCGCATCCTGCATGTCATCCGGACGCTGAATCCCGCCTGGGGAGGGCCGGTGGAAAGCATACGGCAGTTCGGCGCCGCCGTCACCAGTTGCGGTCACCGCGTGGAGGTGGCATGCCTGGATGCTCCCGATGCGCCCTGGCTGAAGAACTTTCCCCTCCCTGCGCATGCCCTCGGACCAGCCCTTGGCGTTTATGGCTTCGGCGTACGCTGGGCGCCCTGGTTGCGGGAAAATCTTCCCAATTACGATTTCGTGGTGATGAACGGCATCTGGCAATACCACAGCTTCGGGACCTGGCGGGTGATTCGCTCCCTCGGCATACCGTATGCAATTTTCTCCCACGGCGCGCTCGACCCCTGGTTCAAGCGGACCCATCCGTTCAAACATCTGAAAAAATGGATGTACTGGCCTTGGGCTGAGTACCGGGTTCTGCGCGATGCCCGGGCGGTATTGTTCACCTGTGAGCAGGAGCGGATTCTGGCCCGGCAGTCCTTTGGCCTTTATCGCTGCAACGAACTGGTGGTGGGCTACGGCACCTCGACTCCTGTGGGCGACCCCGCAGGGCAGTCCGAAGCTTTCTTTGTCGCCTTCCCCGAACTGCGCGGCAAACGCATCGCTCTTTATGTGGGCCGCCTGCATCCTCGCAAAGGTTGCGACCTCGTGGTGGATGCGTTTGCCAAAGTGCTCGCCGCCGATCCGCAATGGCAGTTGGTCATGGCCGGACCGGACCAGACCGGCTGGAGACGCACGCTGCAGCAGAACGCGGCGCAGGCCGGCATCGCCGGTCGCGTCACCTGGATCGACATGTTGAGCGGCGATGCCAAGTGGGGAGCCATGCGCGCGGCGGAGTTCTTATTCCTTCCTTCCCACGGAGAGAATTTCAGCATTGTCGTTGCCGAAGCTCTGGCCTGCGGCACTCCCGTGCTGATTTCCGACAAGATCAACATTTGGCGCGAGGTGCAATCCGGAAATGCCGGACTGGTGGCTGCGGATGATCTCGACGGCGCCTGCGACTTGCTTCGCAATTGGTTGTCCATGCCGCAGGCGATGAAGCAACGGATGCTGCAGAATACACGGGAATGCTATCGGAAAAACTTTGAAATCGGAGAGGCTGCCCAAAATCTGGTGGCGCTGGCCGCCAGCGCCACTGCTTCGCATGAAACCGGCATTGCAAAACTCGGCGCCTGATCAGGCGGCTGCGCTGCCCTTGATCCGCGTCACCCAATATCTGCGCAAGCCCTACGGAACCTTCTTCAGCATAGAGAGGGTATTTGCATCCGTCCGCGGCTCTCTGCCGGCCAATATCGCCGTCACGGATTGGACGTGCCGGTTTCAAAGCCGCCGTCTCGTCCGTCGATTGCTCAATCTGCTGGAAGCTCCCTTCCATCAGGGAGAAATCAATCATATTACCGGCGATATCCATTACCTGGCGCTGGTGCTGGCAAAGCGAAAGACCATCATTACCTTCCACGATTGCGTGGGACTTCACTTTCTGAAGGGGCTCCGCTTCCTTTTTTATTTATGGTTCTGGTATCGGCTTCCCGCCAGACGGGTGGCCGCCATCACCGTGGTTTCCGAATTCACCCGGCAGGAAGTCTTGCGGTATACACGTTGCTCTCCGGAGATCGTGCGCGTCATTCCCAATCCCCTGGCCGATGGCTTCCGCCCCAGCCCCCGAGCGTTTAACGCCCGCCGGCCCGTGCTTTTGCAGATCGGAACCGGAGAGCGCAACAAGAACATCGGCCGCATTGCCGAAGCGCTGCGTGGAATCCCCTGCCGGCTGGATATCATTGGCCGCCTCACCGAACGGCAGCGCCGCACGTTGCAACGGAATTCGATCTCGTACACCGAGCAGGCAAATCTGTCGGACCCGGAAGTCGTGCAGCATTATCGCGAGTGCGATATGGTTATTTTTGCCTCGACCTATGAAGGTTTTGGCATGCCCATTATTGAAGCAAACGCCATCGGCCGCCCTGTGGTCACCAGCAATCTCTGTTCCCTGCCGGAAGTAGCCGGACCGGCCGCCTGCATGGTGGATCCTTTCGACAGCGCCTCCATAAGGCAGGGAGTCTTGAAAGTGATCAACGACCCCGGCTACCGCGCTCATCTGGTCACCCAGGGTTTTGAAAACGCGAAAAGGTTTCATCCCGACGCTATCGCCGCGCAGTATGCGGAATTGTATAGTGAAGTGTTTGCGCGTAACCAGATAGCGTAGCTTTCCTGTGCCATAATTACCGCACCGCGGGATGAGGCTGGGCTGAAATGACACGATGGTCTTGTTGAACAAGAAGATGCCGGGGTTAACGAAGTCCTGAACGTGGAACGTGGAACGAAGAACGGGGAACGCTCTTCCATGATGCAAGATCTGCAACACGCACTGGAGCTGGTTCAGGACGGTTGGTCCCGCCTGCGCGTCCTGGTAGTCGGCGACGTGATGCTGGATAAATACGTGTGGGGCGATGTGGAGCGCATATCGCCCGAGGCGCCGGTTCCCGTGGTTCGCGGACTGCATCACACCGCCTCGCCCGGCGGCGCCGCCAACGTGGCAATGAATCTGGCAGGACTGGGCGCGCACGCGATCGTGGCCGGCTTTGCCGGCGCCGACGAGGACCGCTCCTCGATCGAGCGCCTTCTTCGCCAGGCGGGCGTTGAAGTACATTTGACGGAAACGCCGGGACTGCCCACCACCAGCAAAACGCGCATCATTGCCGGACATCAGCAGATGTTGCGGCTCGACGAGGAGGCTTCCGTTCACCCTGCGCCGGCGGCCTGCCAGGATCTGTCCGCCGGCGTGGGCAATCTGGCCGGCACTGTCGACGCGATTGTGCTTTCCGACTATGCCAAAGGAGTGCTGACTGCGCCTCTCTGCCGTCAATTGATTGATTCGGGCCAGAAGCGCGGTATCCCGGTTCTAGTGGACCCGAAAGGCCGCGACTTCGAACGCTATGCCGGCGCCGTCACCATCTGCCCCAATCTTCGCGAACTGGCGCTGGCCCTGGGCGAAGCCGGCGACATGCAGACGCTCTTCCGCCAAACCCAGGCGCGTATCGCAGCGCTCGGCCTGGAGTACATGACCGTAACCATGAGTGAGCGCGGCATCGCTATCGTTCGCAAAGATTCCGTGGTGCAAGTTGCCGCCCGCGCCCGTCAGGTTTTCGACGTTTCCGGCGCCGGCGATACCGCAATCGCCACCCTGGCGATCGCCCTGGCTTCGGGACTTCCCATCGAAGCAGCGGCCGAACTGGCGAATCTCGCCGCCGGCATTGTTGTGGGCAAAGTTGGCACCATGCCGGTCCAGCGCCACGAATTGCTGGCGGAACTCACGGCCAGCCTGGCTACAAATGCCCAACAGAAGATTCTCGATCGCAGGCAGGCGGCGGCGCGCGTCGCCGCATGGAAGGCCAACGGCGACAGCATCGTCTTTACCAATGGCTGTTTCGATCTTCTGCACCTCGGCCACATCACGCTGATTGAAGAGGCCCGCCGGGAAGGCGCCCGCCTGGTGGTGGCCATCAACAGCGACGAGTCCGTTCGACGGCTCAAAGGATCGGGCCGCCCGTTGATCGGCCAGGCCGAGCGCGCCCGGATTCTCGCCGCTATGGCCGCCGTCGATGCCGTCACGATTTTCGACGAAGATACGCCCCTGGAGTGCATTTGCGAGTTGCGCCCTGACGTGATCGTAAAAGGTGGCGACTATACCGAAACAGAGGTGGTCGGCCATCTGGAAGTCCGCACTTGGAACGGACGCGTAAAGATTGTGCCCACCGTGGAAGGCTTCAGCACCACCAATCTGATCGCCAAAATGACGGCGAAATAAACTCGCCACAGAGAACAAAGAGGCGGATTTGTGATTGGTGATTTGTAATTGAGAAACGGCTCGTGCTGGAGTCATGTTGGGTTTAAATCACAAATTCAGGAACCTTCTGTGTCCTCTGTGGTAGCAAAGTTGAAGAAATCGTTTACTCAAATCCAATGCGTTTTCCTCGACCGCGATGGCGTCATCAACCGCCCGCCGCCGGATGAGGGTTATGTGACCGCATGCTCCGAGTTGGAAGTGCTGCCCGGCGTGCCGGAGGCGATACGTCAACTCAACCAGGCGGGAATCAAGGTGATCGTGGTCACGAATCAGCGCGGCATCAGCCTGGGACTCTATACCCACGAAGAGTTAGCAAGAATCCATAGTCACTTGCAAGAACGTTTGGGAGAGGCGGGCGCTCATCTGGATGCCATATACTATTGCCCGCATGATCGCGATTGCCAGGTCTGCCGCAAGCCGGCGATCGGACTCTTTCGGCAGGCTTTTTCGGAATTTCCCGGGATTGCACCCGATGGGAGTATCATGGTTGGCGATTCGCGGAAGGACATGCAGGCCGGCCGCAGCGCCGGTATGGGCACCATCATGATCGCCGGAACCAGTGTCATTCCCGACCCCGAGTTCATGGATGCCGTCGCCCACTCGCTGCCGGAGGCTGTCGGCCTGATCCTGGCGGTCAACGCCACTCATAGTTGTGGGTAATGGAAAGGGGTTTGGCCCCGGCGCAGCATTTTGTCGTAATGACTATGCATAGTGAAACTCGATGTGACGGGCAGCAGTCCGGCGAAATGCCCCGGGTGCAGGATCTGCGGGCCTTCCGTCTGCCGCCGAACTTCCGCGGACGTCCGGCTTGGATGGTGCAGTTATGGTGGCTGGTGCAGGCAACGCTGTTTCGCCTGTCGCCGCAGATTTGCTACGGATGGCGGCGCTTCCTGCTTCGTCTTTTCGGTTGCAAGGCCGGCCAGGGCGTGCGGGTTCGGCCCACGGCGGAAATCACCTACCCCTGGAAGGTATCGATCGGCGACTGGTCGTGGATCGGCGACCGCGTCACCCTTTACAGTCTGGGAAACATTGAAATCGGCGATAATGTCGTGGTTTCGCAATGCGTAATCTGGCTTGCGATAGGTTTCATTCTTACTCGTGGCGCCTTTTGAAGCCGCCTGACCGCGGCCGCACGAGACGCCGAGGTGCGAGGCGCCCAATGTTGGCGCTGATCTCCGCTGACGATCGCGTCGCGCCGCCCGCCA
>CAZUCM010000003.1:0-27212 GCA_964619235.1 uncultured Terriglobales bacterium | reverse complement strand
GCTGGCCGTACCGGAGCATATCATCAGCAAACCCGGGCGCCTGACCCCGGAAGAATTTGACAAGATGAAAATCCACCCCATCGTAGGGGCGGAGATCCTGGAGCAGGTAAAGTTCCCCTACCCGGTCGCACCCATTGTCCGTGGACATCATGAAAAATGGAACGGCACGGGGTACCCGGATGGCTTGGCCGGAGAAGCCATTCCGGTGGGCGCTCGCATTCTGGCGGCGGTTGACTGCCTGGACGCGCTCGCCTCCGACCGGCAATACCGGCGCGCGCTGAAACTGGACGACGCAATGGAGTATGTCGCCAGCCTGGCCGGCAAGGACTACGACCCGAGGGTGATCGAAATCCTGCAGCGCCGCTACATCGAACTCGAGCAGTTGGCCCGCACCCAGCAGCCTTTGCAGCATTTCACTTTCGGCTCCACCGTGCCGCCGGAAAAGACCGTCTCCCCGGCTGCCGCACTCGCACCCACAGCGACGGCGCCAATTGCGGCGGCCGAACCCGACTTTATGTCCTCCATCGCCGCGGCCAGGCAGGAAGCCCAGATGCTGTTTGAGCTTACCCATGACCTGGGCAACTCGCTGAGCATGGAAGACACCCTCTCGGTAGTCTCCGCCCGGCTGCGCAAACTGGTGCCGTACGATGCAATCGTCATCTGGACCTGCGAGCATGACGTCCTGAAACCGAGGCATGTAAGTGGGGACAACTTCCGTTTATTTTCATCCCTGGAAATCCCTTTGGGCCAGGGCCTGTCGGGGTGGGTGGCACAGAACGCGAAACCGTTGCTGAACGGCAATCCGGCAGTCGAATCCGCCTATCTGCGCAATCCCGCAATTTCCATCACCTTGCAATCCGCCTTGGTCATCCCTCTGGTGGGACTGAATGGGACAACGGGCGCTCTATCCCTGTATCGCACAGAGGCCGACGCCTTCAATCCGGACCATTTGCGCGTCCTGCTGGCGGTCAGCTCCAAGCTGGCGCTTTCCATTGACAACGCGTTGAAATTCCAGCAGGCGCAAACCACCGCAACCACCGACTACCTGACCGCACTGCCTAACGCCCGCTCCCTATTCCTGCATCTGGACCGCGAGGTGGCGCGCTGCAAACGGACCGGAATCCCGCTAGCCGTTATGGTATGCGACCTCGACAAATTCAAGGAAATCAACGACCTCTTCGGCCATCTCGAGGGAAACAAGGCGCTCCGCTTGTTTGCCCGGGCGCTGCAGGAAGACTGCCGGGAATACGACTACGTGGCGCGCATGGGCGGCGACGAATTTGTCGTGGTTCTCCCCGGGCTGGGCGCGGAAGCGGTCGCTTCCAAAGCGGAACGTATCCGCGAGATGGCAAAATGGGCAGGCAGTCAGATTTCCCCCGATAGCCGGCTGTCTGCGAGTACGGGCACTGCTTTTTTCCCGGAAGATGGAGCGGACGCCGAACAGATGCTGGCCGAAGCCGACCGCCGCATGTATATGCGCAAGCACTCCTGCGCCGCGCACCACGGCGCGCAAGGCCCAATCCAGGCCGCGGAACCAGCCGGACTCGAATCCTAGCTGAGTATGTAGAAGCCGCTTTCGATGTGGTCGCCCATGATGGCGGTCCAGATGACACGCGCCATCACGGTGCCGGTAATCTCCGATTCAAGCTGAACTTGCGAGCCCGCAATCAAATCGGCGCACTCATGCGCGGCACGAAAGCCATGATCGCTGGCATCCAGCAGCCGGCAGGGAAAGGATAGGAACTGTGGCGTGGTCATGGAGAGTATGCCCTCTCCCTCGATATTTCTGCGTTGCTCGGTTCTTCGGTCAATGCCTGTGGACATAATTTGCGGTCCGCAGCTACGCCGGGCCGGCATCCTTTCTGTATATCTTCAGTTTCCGGGAAAGCGTACGCCGGGAGATCCCCAAAGCGGCCGCGGCGCGCTCGTGATGGCCGCCCATTTCCTGCAGCACTCGCAGGATCGTCGCGTGCTCCATGCTGTCCAAACTTCCGCAGTCCGATTCCCGGGCCACTGTCGCGGCTGCATAAGGAGGCGGGGGAGCCGCACCGAATCCTTCCGGAAAGCGTAAATCCGATGGCCCGATTTCCGGAGATTCCGCCAGCAAAGAGCTTTGGTACACCAGATTTCGCAGCTCGCGAATATTGCCCGGCCAGGGATATTGCCGCAGCAATCCCCGGCACTCCGGCGAAAAATGAAAAGCCGGATTGACTTTCGCCAGGAAGAACTCCGCCAGGGGAACGATCTCTTGCGAGCGCTCGCGCAGCGGCGGCACGGGAATGTGCACCTGGCGCAAGCGATGATAAAGGTCGCGGCGAAATTCGCCCGCTTCGACGGCTTGTTCCATCTTCTGGTTGGTGGCGGCTATAACGCGCACATCGACCGAAACCTTCCTCACTCCGCCCAGGCGATAATAAGGGGCCCCATCCAGCACCCGCAGTAACTTGATCTGGAGCCGTGGCGGCAACTCTCCGATTTCGTCGAGAAAGAGTGTCCCTTGATCCGCCATCTCGAACAGTCCGGGCTTCACCGAAGTCGCGCCGCTGAACGCGCCCTTCTCGTAACCGAACAACTCGCTTTCCACCAGATGTTCCGGCAGCGCGGCACAATTTACGTCGACCCAGGGCTTACTGCTTCGCAAGGAATATTGGTGGACGGCCCGGGCGATTAATTCTTTGCCGGTGCCGCTCTCTCCGGTAATCAACACCGAGGCCGAGGTCGGGGCGGCGCGCTTCACCAGATCCAGAATCTGCCGCAGGGTCTCCCCGCAGACCAGCGCCTCCACTCCCAGCAGCGTCGTTACCGATACAGCGGACATCATAGTTTGTGCCGGCCCCTGCGAGTAAACAGGGATAACCGGATCATAAGGCACGAGAGCCGGCACTACAACCACTACCCACTTACCAGAGTAACTAGAAATAGCTATGAACGGGCAATTCCCGGCTGCGCCTCCCCTATACTCAAGACCGCAGAAACCTCCGCGGCTTTCCGGCGGAACAGTCTGTCGCATGTCGGCGCCGAAAGTGGGACATTTTGTCGCACTACTGGGTGGCCGGCGGCGAGAACAACCTTACAAGTGCCTGATATAAGGGCATTTGGCTGCAGCAAGGGCAGTGGCCTACGGCGTGCACATACTCTGGCCGGAGTAATAGGAATGTCAGTTCGGGCACGGACGTTCATCGCGAGCTTCATCCTGGCGGGCCTTGCGGTACTGGTGTACGCCGGATGGGGATTCCACACCCGCGACCTGATCAAGTTCTGTTTCTATTTTGGGATCGTCCTGCTGGCCTCCGGCATGAAGGTGCGCCTGCCCGGCATTCTGGGGACGTTGGCGGTAAACGATACCTTTCTCCTCCTGTGCATCATCGAGCTTAGTTTCCCGGAAGCGGCCGTCATCGCCATGGCGGCGGCGATTGTACAGTGTTACTGGAAGGCGCTGGCGCGGCCCAAGCCCATCCAGGTGGCCTTCAACGTCAGTGCCATGCTGCTTCCCACGCTTGCGGCATATACGGTTTACCACGACATTCCCAGCCACTCGCATCTGAGTCGCGCACTGTTGCTGGTGGCCGCCGTATCGATCTACTTCATAGTCAATACCGTCCCCATCGCCCTGGTCATCTCTCTGACCGAAGGCAAGAAAACACACGCGATTTGGGGCGAATGCTATTTTTGGTCCTTTCCGTACTATCTGGCCGGCGCCGGCGTAGCGGGCGGAATCAGTTTATTGAATCACGTGATTGGCTGGGAACCCGCGCTGCTGATCCTGCCGCCACTCTACGTCGTGTACCGATCCTATGCCCTCTACCTGGACAAACTGGAGCACGAGAAGCGGCATGTTGAGGAGATCGCTTCCCTGCACTTGCGCACCATCGAGGCGCTGGCTCTGGCCATTGACGCCAAAGATCACAACGCACACGATCACCTGCGGCGGGTGCAAGTGTACGCCGTGGAAATTGCCAAGGACATGAAGGTTTCGGAAGACGAACTGGAAGCGGTGCGCGCCGCTGCTCTGCTGCATGACATCGGCAAGCTTGCCGTGCCGGAACACATCGTCTCCAAACCGGGCCGCTTGACCCCGGAAGAGTTCGAAAAAATCAAGATCCACCCCGCCATTGGCGCGGAAATTCTGGAAACCGCGAAGTTCCCCTACCCGGTGTCGCCGATCATTCGCGCGCATCACGAAAAATGGGACGGCTCGGGCTACCCGGACGGATTAAAGGGGACACAAATCCCGATTGGCGCCCGCATCCTTACCGCGGTGGACTGCCTCGACGCCCTCGCCTCCGAACGGCAATACCGTAGCGCGTTACCGCTGGATGAAGCGATGCGCCGTGTAGAGGCGGCTGCCGGAACCGACTTCGACCCCAAAGTCGTCGCAGTTCTCAAGCGCCGCTACGTTGAACTGGAAAAGATGGCGCACACGCTTTCGCCACGGGAAGGCGCTCCGCTGTTGTCCGATTTGCGTGTAAATATGCCGGCAGTGCCGGCCCGTGGCTTTCAGGAAGCTCCGGCCGGCGCGGCGCCGGAAGAAGGATTTCTCAATTCGATTGCGGCAGCCCGGCAGGAGGCCCAAAACCTCTTCGAGCTCAGCCACGAACTGGGCAACTCCCTGAGCCTGGACGCGACGCTGTCTGTACTGTCCTTGCGTCTGCGAAAACTGGTGCCCTACGATTCGATCGCCATCTATATGCGCAAAGGCGAATACCTGGTTCCCGCCCACGTGAGCGGCGATAACTTTCGTCTCTTCTCCGTGCTGGAGATTCCGTGGGGCGAAGGACTTTCGGGCTGGGTGGCGGAGAATCGCAAGCCCATCATCAACGGAAACCCCTCGGTAGAACCCGGCTATCTGGCGGACCCCACCAAGTTCAGCACATTGCGCTCGGCCTTGGCGGTTCCTCTGGACGGCTTGTCGGGTGTCATAGGGGTATTGTCGCTCTATCGCGCGGATGCCGACGCCTTCAATAAAGATCACCTTCGCGTGTTACTGGCCATCAGTTCGAAGGTCGGACTCTCGATCGAAAATGCGCTGAAATTCGAGCAGGCGGAAAGCTCCTCGGTCACCGACTATCTCACCGGTTTGCCCAATGCCCGTTCACTGTTCATGCACCTGGACCGCGAAGTGTCGCGTTGCATGCGCACCGGCGAGCCACTGGCCGTCATGGTTTGCGATATCAATGGCTTCAAGCAGATCAATGACCGCTTTGGCCATCTGGAAGGCAACAAAGTTCTGAGCACCTTCGCCCACAGCTTGCGCTGGGTGTGCCGCGACTACGATTACGTCGCGCGCATGGGCGGGGATGAGTTCGTGGTCATCGCCCCGGGGCTCGACCGGGCGGCGGCGGCGGAAAAGGCGATATTCCTGAACAACCTCGTGACCGAAGCCGGGCGGGAGGTCTGCGGCGAACGATGCCTCTCCCTGAGTATCGGCACCGTCTTCTGCGGCGAAGACGGAAAAGACGCCGAACAGTTGCTGGCCGAAGCCGACCGCCGCATGTACAACGTCAAGCGGAAGGTCCATGAAGGCCTGCCGATTTTGCCAGCTGAGCCTCCCAGTGGGAATCCCTTGACTGTGCAATAACCACGGATTGATGTGCCGCATGAGTATGAGTGTTGATACCGCAGAGGACGTAAAGGGCACGGAGCAGGTCAGCAAAGGCGCTTCTTCCGCTCAATTCGCCTCCGGCAAAAAGTGCCTGCCCTTCTTCCTGCAAGCGGACCAGTATCGAACCTCCTGCGATTCTTCCGCCTCTTCCACCTCCTCTGCGCCGAATGGTGAGACATTGTGATGTTCCGTCACATCCTTCGCCATGCGCTGATGATTGCGGCCACCGCTCTTCTCGGAGGCTTACTGACTGCGACCATGGTGCGCTACGCACCGGGTTTTTCCGTCGATGAGCGGCAGCTGGATTCGCGGCTGAGCCCGGAGAGCCTGCTGGCACTGCGCGAAGCGCGGGCAGCGGAGCGCAACGTTCTGCATTTCTACGCCGATTATCTGGTTCACGCCGCCCACGGCGATCTCGGCGTTTCGCACACCCTCAACCGGCCGGTGCGAGAGTTACTGGCCGAGCGTTGGCCGGCGACGTTGCGCGGCGCCGGTTTCGGCCTGCTGCTGGGTTGGGCAATGGCGCTGACGCTGGCGGTAAGTGCGGCCATGCTGCGGCGTGGCGCTTACGACCTCTGCGCCACCGCACTGGCGGGGACGGCACTCTGCATTCCTTCGGCGGTGCTGGCGTTGCTATCCGTTTTTGCCAATGGACCGGCGCCCCTGGTGGTTGCCTTCATCGTCTTCCCGCCGCTTTACCGTTACTGCCGCAACCTGCTGGCCCAGAGTTACGATCAGCCTCACCTGATCACCGCATATGCCAAAGGAATCGGCGAAACACGGATATTCTGCGCTCATGTGCTTCCGTTGGCCGGGCCGCAACTGTTGGCGCTGGCCGGAGTCTCCGTCAGCATGGCCTTCGGCGCGGCGATTCCGGTGGAGGCCATCTGCGGCATTCCGGGCATTGGCCAACTGGCCTGGCAGGCGGCGATGGGGCGTGACCTGCCTTTGCTGCTGACCTTGACCGTACTGGTGACCCTGGTTACCTTGCTCGCCAACCTGACTTCCGATGTAGTGATCCAGGTGCTGGCTCCGAGGCAGGGATGAAGATTGCTCACAGAATCGCCTGGCTGTTGATCGCGGCAACGCTGCTGGTATGCCTCGGCGCCGGGTTCATCGCTCCGGCCCACTACGCCACGCAATTCCGGGAGGCCCCAAATGCCGCGCCCTCGCGCGCGCACTGGCTGGGCACGGACGCGCTGGGCCGCGATCTTTTCTCGCGTACGCTGTACGGAACAAGGGTGTCGTTGTTACTGGCGCCGGCCGCGGCATTGCTTTCCACCTTGCTGGCCGGACTGATCGGAGGCGCGGCAGGGTACCTGGGCGGAATGTGGGAACGTCTGGCCATGGCCGTTACCGACCTGGTGCTGTCGCTGCCATGGCTGTTTCTGCTGATCACCGTGCGCGCAATGCTGCCGCTCGATGTTTCGCCTATGACCTCCATCGCCGTCACCTTCGCCCTGCTGGGCTGCCTCGGCTGGGCCGCCAGCGCGCGCGTGCTTTGTGCGGGTGCGCGCAGTTTGCGAAGTGCCGAGTTTGTCCTGCAGGCACGAGTTTCCGGCCTGCACGGTTTTCGTTTATTTGCCATTCATGTTCTACCCAATCTGAAGCCGGTGTTGTACGCGCAGTTCTGGATCTCCGTTCCCGTGTTTATATTGAGCGAAGCGAACCTGGGCGTGCTGGGCCTGGGGGTGGCCGAACCCATGCCTTCCTGGGGCGGCCTGATGCGCGAACTGGAAAGCATGTGGTCGCCGATGGCGGAGGCATGGAAGCTGGTGCCGCTGTTATTGTTGGTAATCGTAGTGGGCAGCCTGCAACTGCTGATTTCCCGCGAGGAGATTCCCGCATGATCGCCATGGAGAACCCCGCCGGCCGCAAATCGACGCGGATCAACGCGGATCGAAAAGGTGACTCCAGGTCCGGCGCGGCCCGCAGAAAACCTGCCGCTCTTGATCTGCGTTCCTCTGCGTTCGTCGGCGGCAAAAGGTTTGGATGGCACAGCGCTGTTCTTCTTCCGCTTCTGGGACTTCTGTTCTTCACCACGCTCGG
The DNA here is from genome assembly GCA_964619235.1 of uncultured Terriglobales bacterium. GTDB lineage: Bacteria > Acidobacteriota > Terriglobia > Terriglobales > Acidobacteriaceae > CAZUCM01. The sequence continues at coordinate 19,561 of CAZUCM010000003.1, read as the reverse complement.
ATTTGCCCAATCGGGCGAATTACGCTTTTCGCTGCATCACGAGCCCAAGACCTTCAACCCCTTGCAGGCCGAAGAGGATTCGTCGGACACCATTGTGTATCTGACCGCCGGCGTGCTGACGCGGGTAAATCGCCAGTCGCAGGCTCTGGAACCGGCGCTCGCCACCTCCTGGAAGATCACCGATGCCGGCCGGACCATCACCTTCAATCTCCGCACCCATGTTTTCTTCTCTGACGGCACGCCCTTTACCGCCGACGATGTCGCTTATTCGGTGCGGCAGTTGATGGATCCCGCATTACATTCGCCCATCGCCGACCAGTTCCGCAGCGGCGGCGGAGCCGTGCAGACCAAAGTATTGTCGCCCGGCAGAATCAGCATCACCTTTGCGGCGCCGGTCGTGGGATTGGATAAGCTTTTCGATGAGGTGGCGATCATGTCCGTGCACTCGCCCCGGAAAGAGATGGCCGTTCTGGGACCGTTCTATGTTGCGGATCACAAGCCGGGCGCTTATGTGCTGTTGCAGCGTAACCCGAATTATTGGAAGAAAGACGCCGCCGGACATCAGCTTCCGTATCTCGAGTACGTCCGGCTGGACATCCAGCCCAATCGCGACGCTGAAGCTTTGCGCCTGCGCCGCGGCGAGATTCACCTGATTAACGTGCTCGACAGCGAATATTACGACCGGCTTGCCTCGGTGGTTCCCGGTGCGCTGCACGATGCCGGTCCGGGCTTCGATACCGAGCAGATGTGGTTCAATCAGGTGCCCACGGCGCCGCTGCCGGCCTATAAGCTGGCATGGTTCCGCTCCACCGCTTTCCGCCGCGCCGTCTCGGAGGCCATCAATCGCGCCGACATTTGCCGCGTGGTATACACCCAGCACGCGCAACCGGCGATCGGCCCGGTATCCCCCGCCAATCATTTCTGGTTCAATGCCGCCCTGAAGGCTCATCCCTACGACACGCAATCGGCGCTGCGCCGCCTGCAGCAGGAAGGCTTCCGCCAGCAAGATGGCAAACTCGTGGATCGCGACGGACACGCCGTAGAGTTCTCTCTGCTGACCAACGCGGAGAAGGAATCCCGCGTGCGGATGGCGGCCATGATCCAGCAGGATCTCGGCAAGATCGGCATCACCATCAACCTGGTCACGCTGGACTTCCCTTCGCTGATCGAGCGCATTACCCAGAGCTTTCAATACGAAGCGGTACTCCTCGGCCTGATCAACGTAGATTTGGACCCCAATGCGCAGATGAACGTATGGATCAGTTCGGGAGAAAACCATCAGTGGAATCCGAAGGAAGCCAGCCCGGCAACGCCGTGGGAGGCGGAAATCGACAAGCTGATGCGCGCCCAGGCTTCCACGCTCGATCCCGATAAACGCAAGGCCGACTTCGACCGCGTGCAGCAGATTGCCTGGGAGCAGGAGCCGTTCATTTACCTGGTGCATAAGAACGCCCTCTCGGCGATTTCCGAATCGGTCATGGGAGCACAGCCGGTAGTGCTGCGTCCGCAAACCTACTGGAACATCGATACACTTTGGCTCAAGAGCGCCGGAGGTCATTGATGGCAGCTTCGCCTTCCCTGCTTTCGCTCACCGTCTCCGTGGATTACGCAAACCGCAAAAGCGTATTGCAGGAGATCGCTCTGGAGATTGCGCCCGGCGAAGTCATGGGGCTGGTTGGGCAAAGCGGCTCCGGCAAGAGCACGCTGGCATTGGCGATCTTGCGGTTATTGCACTTGAAGGGCGGCAAAGCTACGGGGCGAATCGAATTCGGCGGCCGCGACCTGATGCAGCTGGGTCAGCGCGAAATGCGAAGCTTGCGGGGCCGCGAGATCGGACTGGTCCTGCAAAGCCCGTTGTCATCGCTCAACCCTGTGTTGCGCATCGGCACCCAACTGACGGAAGCCTGGAAGGCCCACGCCAAAGGCGGTGGAGCCCGGCAAGCCATTGGCAAAGCCCTTGCTGCCGTGACCTTGCCTGACGAAGACGAGTTTCTGGCAAGATTTCCGGCGCAATTAAGCGTCGGGCAGGCCCAGCGAGTCTTGATCGCTATGGCCATCCTGCACCGGCCTCGCCTGCTGATCGCCGACGAGCCTACCAGCGCGCTGGACGTGATTACGCAGGCGGAAATCCTGGCCTTGTTTGCCAAACTCAACCGCGAGTTGGGCATGGCCATCCTGTTCATTTCGCACGACCTGGCATCGGTGGCGACGGTATGCGGCCGTATCGCCATTCTGCATAACGGAAAGATCGTGGAATGCGCGGCCACAAAAGATATCTTCCGCCGTCCCGCACATACATACACGCAGCAATTGATTGCGGCGTTGCCAAGGGTGTTTGAAACGACTGAACAGAAGTAGAGCGCCCTCTCCCGGCAGAAACCGCTAAAGGGAACCTCGGCTTTCCCCGTTTCCGCGCTAAGTCGGCGTCGCAGGAATTGAGCACATTCCCGGCTATTCCGGTAGCGGTCTACCACGCGTTTCCACGGCAAACGGAATGAGCAGCAGGCCGATCCCAAAGGCAATGGCGGTGAAAGCAACCGGTTTCCCCAGCGTCCCCATATTGCGCACCAGGGCGCCGAGGATGAAGTTCACTCCGGCGCCGATGAAGCGGCCAAACGAGGTCGCGAAAGCAAACGCGGTAGCGCGAACGGAAGTGCCGTACTGCTCGGGCAGCCACAGGCTGAACATCGTGAAATTCCCCCCGAAGAATCCGAGGACAAACAGCGACGCAATAAACGGATGCAACCCGTGCGGCAGATAGAAGGCCCAGCCAAAACAGAGAAGAATGGCCAATCCCATGCCCGCAAAGTAGAAGGCTAGAGTTGCCTTTCGTCCAAAGCGCTCGGCCAGCAGTGGTGCGGCCAGACAACCGAGAATCGTGCCGATCGACAAAAGTCCCGTTCCAAACGATGCCAGCCGCACCGCATGCGGCAGTGCCATGCCCGCCTTCCGTGCCAGGATGATGATTGCCGTCGGCTCGTACACCGCCGCCGCCCACAGTCCGATGATGGCAACCGTCAGCAATCCGGTATTCACCAGAGTGCGGCGCCGATATACGCCCGCGAAGATTTCACTCAACGTTGAACGCCGCCGTATCGGATACACTTTTGCCGAGCGCTGCCAGCGTTCCGGTTCCCGGACTCGCAGAATCACCAATAATGCCACGATCACCGGCGTCAATCCGCACAAGAACATCGCCCGCCAACCGAAGCGTGCGCCCACGGTAAAATTCAGCGCAGCCGCCAGGAAGAATCCGGCATAGTATCCGGTTTGCAGATAGCCCGCTCCCATTTTGCGGCGCTCTTCCGGCCACGCCTCGGCGACATAAGTTCCCGCCAGAGCCCACTCTCCGCCGATCCCAATTCCGGCCAGCAGGCGAAAGACCGCCAGCTCCCAGACGTTTTGCGAAAGCGCCGACGCTCCCGTAAATACCGCATAGACAAAGATGGTAGCGGCGAGCACCCGCGTCCGCCCGAACTTGTCCGCAATCGGGCCCCAGAGAAACGACAACCCCCAACCAACCAGGAATAGCGCAAAAAGGATCGAGCCGGCGAAAGCCACACTGGGTGCGGCATTGGAGAGCCCCGACTTCGGAAGAAGCTCGGTTAGCGCCGGACTGAGCACCAGAGCGTAGATGACGGAATCCATGCCATCCAGGGTCCACCCGGACCAGGCCGCCCAGAATCCTGTGATTTGTTGACGCGTGAGTTTTACTGAGACAGGCAGTGGAGGCAGCGGGACCGCTCGTTGTGCCACAAGAACCCCCTCGGGAGCAATTCACCCTGCCCTCCGATCTATGCCCAGATGAATAAGCACAGCGCAGAGTTGCTCGCATAGGGGAACAGATTTGCCAGGCAGGAACAGGTTTGTGCTTGCGTCGCGGAGGTACGGGAATATTGGAGAACTCGATGGTGTACCCGGCGGTGACTTAGGGCCTGTTGAAATCACCATAGCCGGTTACTTCCATTTTTCCGATTCGCTCATCCAAGACATAGCCACCGCGCTTGCAGCGCCAGGACAGGGTGTGATGAAGGACGTTTGGATTGCGCAGGTAGCCATGACCCGATTTGGCAAGCGGCCTGAAAGCTTACAAGATCTTATGGCCGATGCCGCCCTCGAAGTGCTGAAGAATTCATCACGGGAACCCGATGCACTGGTCGTGACTACGATGTCTCCGGAAGAGTTCATCGGCGAGGGAAATTTCGCATCGCAGATCGCCAGCTACATTGGATGCGCCCAAGTGCCCGCTATCCGGGTGGAAACGGCAACCTCGTCGGGAGCAGCCGCCTTGTATGCGGGGTTTGCCATGATCGCCTCCGGGCTGCACCACACCGTGCTGGTGCTCGGCGGCGAGAAAATGACGCATCTTCCGACCCCGCGCGTTTCCCAGATTATCAGCCGCGTCATGGACCCGCAGGAGCGGCTCTATGGCGCCACCATGCCCGCTCTAGCCGCCATATGCACGCGAGCCGCGTTAGCCGATGGGCTGATTACCCCCATCGACATGGCCCGCGTCGCGGTGAAGAACCATGCCAATGGCGCGCGCAATCCTTATGCTCACTTTCAGCACGCCATAACCGTGAATGAAGTGATGAACAGCAGGGTGGTAGCCGATCCGCTGCGGTTGAAGCACTGCTGTCCTATCTCCGACGGGGCTGCCGCCGTGATTCTGACCGCCGAACCTACCGGCGTCAAGTTCGCCGGCATTGGACACGGGAGCGACCTGCTGGCAGTGCGGCACCGGGAATCCTTGACCACCTTCCGCGCCACCCAGGCAGCCGCCAAGGCGGCTTTTCAGATGGCCGGCTTCGGACCGGAACGCATTCAGGTGGCGGAGATTCATGATGCGTTTACTCCCTTCGAGCTCCTGGCCCTCGAGGATATTGGTCTCTTCCGTCCCGGACAGGCTGCCAATGCCACCGGAAACGGCGAAACCGCACTGAACGGCCGGTTGCCGGTAAATCCTTCCGGAGGGTTAAAGGCACGTGGACACGCGCTGGCGGCAACCGGGTTGGCACAGGCGGTCGAGATTGTATGGCAGCTCACAGGCCAGGCGCATAACCGCCAGGTACAAGCTCAAGTGGGTTTAGCGCATTCGATCGGCGGCATGGCGACCAACAATTGGGTTTCCGTCCTGCAGAGGGTGGCGTAATGGAGATGATCCAAGGTTCCCGTTGTCCGCGCTGCGGATGGATCGCCGTCCCGCCGGTACGAATCTGCCCAAAGCATCCCGTGGAAACCGATCCGGTTGAGGTTCCCGGCCACGGTTCGGTGCTTTCGTTTACCAGCCTCGCTTCGGCGCCGGAAGGCTTTAAGGCACCGATGCAGATCGCCTTGGTGGAACTTCCGGGCGGCGCCCGCATTTTCTGTCACAGCAAGCAGGAACGCGGCTTGAAGATCGGACGGCGCGTCGTCATTGAACAGGTTGACGGCATCCTGTATTTTGCTGACCTTGACTTGGCGGATCGAGTCGCGCTCTTCTGGAAGCGCGCGGGAACCACCCGTTCCCGCGCTGCCGGAGCAATGAAGGGCACAGCGAAACGGCTGATTGCACTGGCAAAAGTCCTGAAAGGGCTCGGGGCTTCCTTGGAAGCCCAAAAGACGGGAGAGCCCGAACGTAAGGCGTCCGGTCAAGGGGGTCTGACTATGAACAGCAAGACTTCAACCACACAACCTCCGTTGCTTTCCCGCGCCAGACTTCATGCAGGGCATGTCGCGATCATCGATCAGGAAGGTTTATTCCCCTACGAACGGCTGCTTGACGCCTCCGCCCGGGTTGCGACGGCATTGCTCAGCGGCGCCGGCGACCTCAGCGGAGCGCGCATCCCGTTTTTGGTCGCACCCGGCTTCCAATGGGTTGCCGTGCAATGGGGAATCTGGCGGGCCGGCGGCATTGCCGTGCCGCTTCCGCTGGGCTTTCCCGCCCCGGAACTCGAATACTTCATCGACGACACCCAGGCTGCGGCACTGGTCGCCGACGCTGCCGGAAAACAGGTGCTTGCGCCGATTGCGGCAACGCGCCGGCTGCGGCTTCTCTCCTGTGAGGATGCCGTGCAGGTCGCAACCGGGCCTTTGCCGGAGGTCGGCAGCACGCGCCGCGCGATGATCCTGTATACCAGCGGCACCACCAGCCGTCCCAAGGGCGTGGTGACCACCCACGACAACATCACCGCCCAGATTACGAGCCTGGTCCGCGCCTGGGAGTGGACCGCCGCGGACCACGTCCTGCTCTGCCTGCCGCTTCACCATATTCATGGCATCATCAACGTGCTCTCGTGCGCTCTCTGGTCTGGCGCAACCTGCGAGATGTTGCCGCGCTTCGATGCCAATGCCGTCTGGGAGCGTATCGCCGGCGGACGGCTGAGCTTGTTCATGGCGGTTCCCACCATCTACGTAAAACTCATCGCGGCATGGGATGCCGCATCGCCGCAACGGCGCCAGGAACTCAGCCGGGCTTGCGCCGGGTTGCGCCTGATGGTCTCCGGCTCCGCGGCGTTGCCGGTGGCGACGCTGAACCGCTGGAAAGAGATCAGCGGCCATACTCTGCTGGAACGATACGGAATGACGGAGATTGGCATGGCCTTGTCAAATCCATTGCAAGGCGAGCGCGTGCCGGGCAGCGTCGGCGCCCCGTTGCCGGGAGTCCGTGTGCAGCTGGTCGACGAAGGGGGTCAGTTGACGGAGCCGGGCACTCCGGGAGAAATCGAGGTGCGTGGCCCCGGCGTCTTTTTCGAATACTGGGGCAAGCCGGAGGCGACGCGGCAGGCGTTCCGTGACTGCTGGTTTCGCACCGGGGACATCGCGGTGTTCGAGGACGGCCGCTATCGCATTCTGGGCCGCATGAACATTGACATCATCAAGACGGGCGGCCAGAAGGTGTCGGCTTTGGAGATCGAAGAACAACTCCGCGAACATCCGTCGATTGCGGAATGCGCGGTGGTTGGCCTCCCGGACCCCGAATGGGGAGAGCGCATCGCGGCCGCCGCAGTGCTGCGAAATGGCGATGCGCTGGATCTCGATCGCCTTCGCGACTGGGCCCGGGAACGGCTGGCAAACTACAAGATTCCTTCGCGCCTTCTCGTACTCGATGCCCTTCCGCGCAATGCCATGGGCAAGGTGACCAAGACGGCTCTGGTGGATATGTTTAAGAGCGCTCCGGAGGGCGAACGCGTGGCCTAGCGTACGGCCTGCAAGGACAGCCAATAGAATCAGCCGGGTTAGCCTTGTGCAACTGCTCTCTCCCCGCGAATCGAAGCATCGATCAGTTCGATGGTATGAAATGCGGGTACCTCGCGCCCCAGCCGTTGCATGCTGGCTTTCATATGCAGCAGGCAGCCGGGATTGCCGGACACCACGGCCTGGGCGCCGGTCGCCAGAATATTCCTCACCTTCCGCTCGCCCAATTCGGCGGCCGGCCCCGGTTGCAGGAGGTTATAAATCCCCGCCGAACCGCAGCAGAGCGAGGATTCCGCGATTTCCAGAACTTCCACTCCCGGAATCTCTTCGAGCAATTGGCGGGGAGCATTGCGAATGCCCTGCGCATGCTGCAGATGACAGGAGTCCTGCATGGCCACCCGGAGGACCAGCGGATGACGCGGCGCCCGAGTACCCAGCTCCGCCAGAATCTCCGTAACGTCCTTGCACTTGGCCGCGAATCTCCCGGCGCGTTCCGCATACTGGGGATCGTCGCGCAGCAGATGCCCATACTCCTTCACGTTGGAACCGCAGCCGGCGGCATTTACCACAATGCAATCCACATCTGCCTCTTCGAAGGCGTCGATGAGACGGCGGGCGGCGGCCAGCGACTGCTCCTCCTTGCCGGCATGCGTCATCAGGGCTCCGCAACACTGCTGGCCTCGCGGAATCATAACTTCGCAACCCTCGGCGGCTAATACACGCACTGTAGCTGCGTTCACATGATCGAAGAAGACCCGCTGCACGCATCCCAGCATCATCCCCACACGCAACCGCGGCGCGCCCTCCGGGACTACGCGCGGCGGCATACCGTGGACGAGGGCGCGCAACGATACCTCCGGCAACAACTCCTCCATGGCGCGAACGCCCGCCGGCAATTGCTGCAACACGCCGAGAGCGCGCAGCAGAGAGCGCACGCCCAACCAGCGGTAGGCCCAGAGAAACGGCGCTATTAACCGCAGGCGCTCCGGATAGGGAAACAGCGAGAACACCATTCCGCGGAAGAGCCGTTCACCCCTTGAGCGCGGGTATTGACGCTCGATTTGAGCACGCGTAGCTTCGATCAACTGACCATACTCAACGCCCGACGGACAGGCGCTCATGCAGGCCATACAGCCCAGGCACCGGTCGAAATGGCGAACGTAGGCCGGGTCAAACTGCGCTTCGCCCTGCAGTCCCATCTTCATCAGGTAAATGCGCCCCCTGGGGGAATCCATCTCTTCTTGCCATAACGCGTAGGTGGGACACACGGGCAGGCAGAAGCCACAGTGGACGCACTTATTGATCAGCTCCATCGCGGGAGGATGATGCTCGTCAAAAATGCCGGAATCCGGGAGTTCCATCGGCAAGACGCGCGCAGGCTCAGCCATCAAATACCTCCCACAAAGCGGCCGGGATTGAGGATTCCCTCGGGATCGAATTGATGCTTCACGCGCCGCATGAGCGGAAGCGCCGAGCCCCCGCTACCCCAGGCATCCAGGCGCGATCGCAGTTCCTCCGGCCGGTGAAGAAGCACGAGCGAGCCGTGTTTTGCCGCCATCCGGCTGCGCCAGCGGAGAACCGCAGTGGCAAGTTGCTCGGGCTCGCCTTCCAACCGCAACAACCCAATGCCGGTCGCTTGTACCGTTGCCAGCCAATCCAGGTGCAAATCTCCGGCAAGCTGGTCGATGGTCTCGCAAGCCACTGCAATGCCTGCGGGCAGCACGCTGAATTTGCCTACACACGCGGGGCCGGGACGCATCCAGAATTCCTCCCCGGTCCGCCAGGTATCGGCAATGGCCGCCAGCCGCTCCACCCCCAGCGCCTCGGTGCGGCGCATCTGCGACGCCACTCCCTCGGGGACGCCTTCATAGCGCACATCCACGAACGTTGGACGCCCACGTCCGGTCCGCATCTGTACGGCGGCCGGAACCAGCGTTGAGTCCAGAATCTTCAGGACGAATTGATTGGCCGCGTCAACGCCGGCCAGCGCCACCGAAAAAGTATCCGTCGCAGCCGGTCTGGGATGCAGCCGGAACGTTGCCTGCGTAATCACACCCAGCGTACCCAGCGAGCCGGTAAACAGTTTGGGCAGATCATATCCCGCTACGTTCTTTACCACTTTTCCGCCGCTGCGCGCCAGCGTGCCGTCGGGCAGCGCCACCGTGATGCCGATCACCAGATCGCGCAGGGAACCGAAGCGCAGGCGTAAGGGTCCGCTATCATTGGCGGCAAGTACGCCACCCACGGTAGCGCGTTCGGGAAAGAGCGGATCCAGCGCCAGACGCTGCCTGTGTTCGGCGAGCGCGCGTTGAAAATCGGCGAAGGTGCAGCCCGCCTCGACGGTGGCCGTCATATCATCGAAGGCGTGTTCCAGCACCTGATTCAGGCCGCTGGTGGACATCACGAGATCCAGCTGGCGCGGGGAGGCGCCCCATTCCTGCTTGCTTCCGCCGCCCCGAGCAGCCACCGCAACGTGATTGGCCTTGGCCCAACGCAGGACTCCGGCCACAGCCTCAGCGCTTTGCGGCTGGGCCACTCGCTGCGGTATCACTCCGCAGACCGCGTCGGCGGCGGTTGCCGGCCGTGTGGGTGCGATGGGCGCTAACTCTTCCCAAGGCAGCCCGGGCAAGATTGCCGGTGCACCTGACATTAGAAGAACTCCGCAATTCCGGCCGTCTCCAGCGGATGAGGCTGGTAAGGACCGGTCCGTTCGGCACACAGCCGCGTCCGCGGAAACATTTTGCCGGGATTGGAAAGCCGCTCGGGATCAAAGGCGCAGCGAACCAGTTGCATGGTGTCCAAGTCGGGTTCGGCGAACATCACCGGCATGAATCCTTTCTTCTCCTCCCCCACCCCGTGTTCTCCGGTGATGGAGCCGCCCACTTCGACACAGAGCCTGAGAATGTTTCCGGCCAGCATCTCCGCCGCCTGCTCCTGTCCGGGAACCTCGCGGTCGTAAAGCACCAGGGGATGCAGATTGCCGTCGCCGGCATGAAAGACATTCGCCACGCGTAAGCCCGCCGCCGCGCTGAGCCGTTTGATCTCGTCCATCACGCGCGGCAGGGCGGTGCGGGGGATTACGCCGTCCTGCACAATGTAGTTCGGAGAAATGCGGCCCATGGCGGCAAAGGCCGCCTTTCGGCCTTTCCAGATCGTCATGCGCTCGGCCTCCGATTGCGCCAGGCGAATCTCCCAGGCGCCACACTGGGTGCAAAGATTGCGCACGTGCGCCATCAAGGCTTCCACTTCGGCCGCGGGACCGTCGAGTTCCACCAGCAGCAGGCCGTCGCACGCCGGATACCCGGCATGCACCGAGGCCTCGGCCGCCTCGATGGCCAGCCGGTCCATCATCTCGATGGCCGCCGGCACCATGCCGGCGCCGATAATCGCGCTTACCGCCGCACCTGCCTCATTCGTACTGTTGAACGCCGCCAGCAGCGTCTGCACCACCTCGGGCCGTTTGACAATTCGCAGAATGATTTTGGTTGCCACTCCCAGTGTTCCTTCCGATCCCACGAACACTCCGGCCAGATCGTAGCCGGGCCGGTCCAGCGTCCGGCCGCCAAGCTGGACGACTTCGCCATCGGGCAACACCACTTCCAGTCCCAGCACGTGGGTGGTGGTAAAGCCATACTTCAGGCAATGCGCGCCACCGGAGTTTTCCGCAACATTGCCGCCGATGGAACAAACCGACTGGGAAGACGGATCGGGAGCATAGAAATAGCCGCGGCCGGTCACCGCTTGCGTCACCAGGGCATTGATGACGCCGGGCTCGACCACTACGCGCTGGTTGGCGTAATCGATTTCCAGAATGTGATTGAGGCGGGCCAGGCTGATAACCACTCCGCCTTCCACCGGCAGAGCCCCGCCGCTCAAACCGGTTCCCGAACCACGCGCCACAAAAGCAATGCCTTCGCGATGACAGATGCTTATCGCCTGGCGGACCTGTTCGCCGGTGGAGGGCAGCAGTACCAGCGCCGGGGTGACGCGAAAGTTGGTGAGCCCGTCGCACTCATAGGTGCGCAAATCTTCGGCTTCGGTCAGGACGCCGCCTTCCCCAAGCACCGCACGAAAATCGTCGACAACAGAGGGGTTCACGATCCCACCCTGTCTCACTGATGCCTGATGATTTACGGGAGGATGTATTCCATTTGGCGTTCGCACAAAAATGTAGGACCTGCTCGCGCCCAACGAGCAGGTCCCCGGTCTTTATGATGCGTTCAAGACCGTTTACTACTTTCTAACCAGAGCCTTGGTTCCGTGGCTCAAGTGTGTTTCCGCATGGCCGCGGAAGAACATTTGCTCATTTCGGGGCAAGTTCTTGTGGCCCTTTCCTTGCCCCATGTTTCACTCAGCGTTTGAAAGAAGAACGATATTGTGTCTTCTATAAGCACCTCCTCGTTCTCGATCGATCCCGAATTGCCGGATCGAAGGCTGAAAGGTGACGCAAACCACAATTACTGAGAGTTTGAAGGTTCAGAGATACCGTATCGCGCTATAAGCACCTCCTAGTTTTCTCCGTTGATAAAAGCGGAAGAAGCGTCCGACGTGGTCGAACTGCTACCCCAAAGTGCATGGCTGCCCCACAAGGCGTGATCGTCGCTCACCGTACTGGAGCTGCCCCAAAGCGCATGACTGCCCCAGACGGCGCTGCTGCCCCATAAGGCATGGCTGCCCCAGAGCGCGTGGTCCTCGGTAATGAAAGCCGCACCGCCCCATACCAGCATCGGATCCCATATGGTTCCCGTGCTCCATAGAGAAGTATTATCGCCAAGGAAATAGACTTCGCCGCTGGTGCTGTCGAAGACCGCCGTGGGCGACTTGGCGCTGACTGTCGCTCGATCCGTGCTGGCGAGCGCCGCTTGCAGATCCATATAGCCGGCGCCCACCGTGAAAACGTCGTATTGCACGACGAAGGTAGAGGCGCCATCGACGATGGTGGTGGAAGTGGGGAAGGTCTTGTAAGCGGTCTTCATCAACCGCGCTTTCACCTGGTCCGGGGTCAGGGTGGGATCTTTTTCCAGAAGCAGCGCGGCGCCGCCGCTTACCATGGCGGTCGCCATGCTGGTCCCGCTCAAAGTAAAGTACACGCCGGAAGACTTCTTGACGTCGCCTTTGTCCTGGTAATAGCCGACCAGCGGAATGTTCTGCGGATACTGCTGCGGCAGAAGGCCCTGTTGCAAGGAGACAATTCGGTTGCCCGGAGCAACCATGTCGGGCTTGACGATGCTGTCGATTGTCGAGGGACCTTTGGAACTGTAGCTGGTCATCACGTCGTCGGAGCGGTTCGGGGTGCCCATGGTGTTCATGGCTCCCACGGTGATCACATAGGGGTCGTTGCCGGGAGAGTTGATGGTGCCGTATCCGCCGGCAGTCTGATCCCGGCCGTCGTTGCCTGCCGCCACCACTACCACAATGCCCGCCTGCCACGCCTGCTCCACCGCCTGGCACAACGGGTCCTGCGCATAACTTTCAAATACCGGACGCCCCAGGGAGAGGTTCAATACGCGAATGTTAAGAATGTACTTGAGCTGGATGGCCTTCTCAATCGCCTCGATTACCAGGCTGTCCGTGCCTTGTCCATTCACGTCCAGCACGCGGAAGCTGATCAGGTTCACGTTGGGAGCAACGCCCTGAATCGTAACGTCGCATTGATTACACCGGGAAGAATATCCGTTTCCGCCTATGATTCCGGCAATATGCGTTCCATGGCCGTTCTGATCGTCGATTCCGGCTCCAGTAAGGTCGAACGAGATGACGCGGGGAAGACCAAATACGTCATGCAAGTCCGCCTTATCAGCAATGCCGCTGTCGATGACCGCCACTCCGACGCCAGTGCCGTACAGACCCAGGTTCCAGGCATAAGGGGCGATCACGGCCGCCGTGGCATTGTTGAGGTGGGCCTGCAGCGGACGGTCGAGGGAAACATAAGCTACATTGTCGTCGTTAGCCAAATCGGCCAGCCTGGCCGCGGGCAACTGGGCATATACGCCATGGATCAGCGCAGAATCGGCATTCACTTGCCCGCCGCGATTGCGGATGGCCTGTTTGTCCAAATCCGACGGTTGATGCTTATACTGAACGATAATATTGACTGCCTGGTTGGTATCCTTACCGGCAAGATCGGGAGAAAGTTTGCCAGCCTGGGCGAAGCCGGAAAACGGCAGCAAGAAAAGCAATACCGGGCTTAAGAATCTTTTTATCATCGACTGGGCCTCGAAACGCATCATGGCCTAAGTATTAGCAATAGCGGGGCCATCCCGGTGACCGACGTAACTTGTTGATTTCTCGAATACATTTCACTATATGCATGTGCAGGTGAGCCACATTGTCGCAGGGCGCGGGTAGGGTCAATGACAAACTGTCTCAGGCTTCCCGCCTAACCGGCGAATGGCAGGCTATGCTCAGAAAAGAGTCCGGTGGCATGACAACGCCAGAAACCAGTTTCGTTCGCGTCCATGAAATGGACGCGATCATCTGCAGCCCCACGATGGCTGCGCTGATGGCGATGGTGGTGCGTGTCGCTCCCAGCGATGCGGCGGTGTTGATTACCGGCGAAACGGGAACGGGAAAGGAAGTCGTTGCCCGCGCCGTTCATGCCCACTCGCGAAGGGCGAACAAGCCTTGGGTCGACGTGAACTGCGCAGCCCTGCCGGAGCATCTGGTGGAAAGCGAGCTCTTCGGATACGAAAAGGGCGCGTTCAGCGGCGCCGACACCTCCAAGCCGGGCCTTTTTGAGTTGGCCGACCGGGGCACGCTTTTTTTGGACGAAATCGGCGAATTGGAACCCAAGATCCAGGTCAAATTGCTGCGCGTCCTGGACGGCACGCCGTACTATCGCCTGGGCGGAAGCCGCAAAGTTTCCGTGGATGTACGCATTGTGGCGGCAACCAACCAACCGCTGGAACAGCGGGTAAAAGAAGGCGCCTTTCGCAGCGACCTCTACCACCGCATCAGCCAGATTCAGTTACGCGTTCCGCCGCTGCGTGAGCGGCCGGAAGATGTGGCTGCGCTCTCCCAGTATTTTCTTGACCAGCACTGGCCCGAACTGCGGCTGTCGCCGGAAGCGGTGGAAGAGCTGCAGAATTACTCCTGGTCGGGAAACGTTCGCGAACTGAAAAATATAGTGCTCCAGTCCGCCCTTAACGCCAAGAGCGCCGAAATCGGAGCCTCCGATCTGCCGCCGGAAATCCAAGGCGAGCGAGCGGCAGCGCCGGCAGCGGATGTATCCGCAGCCATTGAGTCCGGCGCGCCGGCCGCGGCGCTGGACGAAATGGAGAAGCAGGCCATCGTACGGGCCTTATCGCATACCGGTGGACATCAGGGCATGGCCGCCGAACAATTGGGAATTTCCCGGCGCACGCTGAGCCGGAAACTCCGCCAGTACCGGCTGGAAACTAGAGGTTATAGCGTCAACTCCGCCGGCGCCGGCGGCCAGAACCAGTACTTTCGCGCCGCCATCAAGGTGCCCATTGTCATCACTTCGAGGCAAGGCGAAGAGAAAGTGGAAACCTCCAATATCAGCACCGGAGGTATGGCCATTGAGGGTATTCAAAACCCATTCCAGTTCGCCGGCGGCGTAACCGTGAGATTTTCCATTCCCGGAATTGTGGAAGAATTCTCGGCACAGGCACAGATCGTCTGGGCCGATGCCACCGGACACGCCGGCCTGCGCTTCACCGCTGTCGATGACACCACCGCCGCGCGCCTCAATACATGGCTGCAGGAAAAACGGGCCCAAGAGGGCTGGACGGAAGAGAGCCAGGGAATAGAAATTAGAAGCTTGTAGTTGGCAGCAGGTGGTCAGGGGCCGTTCGGCCGCTCTCCAAGTACTCGCCAATTCAACCTGTTGTTTCTCCTGTGTGCCCTCTGTGGTAAAAATGCAATACTACGGCAATGCCAGATTCGCATTGCGCTCATGCAGGGATGCTGCGGACGCAATGATGGCTCCGCCCTGCAGTTCGATCTTCTTCACCTTGCCCGGGTGCGAAAGGCGAAAGCTAAGCGTATCGGAGCCGCTGCCGCTCTCGTACAACGCCTTCGCGCCGGAGGCCAGCAAAATACATGGCGTGCCACGGACGGTGACGCTCTCACTGAATGCCACGCGGATTCGGCCGCCGCCGTCCTTCACCTCCCGCACAACCGGTCCCACGGTGCTTTCCGGATTCCACTCCGGAAAGGTCCAGGCGGCGGTGACGGCAGCCGCCGTCTTAGCCGGGGACTGATCGATGTTGTCCTTCAGCCAGGGATAGTCAGGGGCCTTGTTGCCGGCAAAATAGATTCGGCCTTCTCCCCATTTCATGGTGTAGTTTTTGGCCGGCACGCGGCGAATCTGGCCATCGGGGCGAACCTTGGAGGAGATGGTATCGTCGATGAAATACCACGCGGTATCGCGGAAATAGGTTCCCAATCCGAAGGGTTCCGCGCCGTCAATAACCGAATCGCGAATCACCAGTTTATCGGTTTCGCGGGTGACGCCTTCACTGAACAGGCAATTGGGAAGCCCGTCCAGACACCAGAATTTGCTGTTCACGACGTAGGCGGTGCCGCGGGGCACGATGATATGGTAGGTGCCCGACACGTACACGTGGTTGGCATAATAGTCGCCGCCGCTTCCTAGTTGCGATCGCCGCGCCGACAGCACGAAGGTGTCACCGCCATAGCCGACGATGTCCACGTTATGCAACAAAGCGCGGGTGGAGTCGCCCACTACCGAGAGCGCCGCGCCTTTACCCTTATCCGGTTTGTATGGATTCTCGGCGGTAAAATCCTCAAACACCAGGTCGGTTCCCTCGGCCACCAGGGTTGAACAATGCTCTTCCACCGACTGCCCGGGAGCGATCGGACAAGCTCCGCTGTCCACGGAGGCAACAATGCGGGTCTTTTTCTGGTCTTCCCCGCGCAGGGTGAGGAAGGAATTGTGGATGCGTACCTGCTCCGGGTAGGTGCCGTTTTTGATGGAAATCACCACACGCTCGCGATTGTTTGTCGGGACCGCATCTACGGCGGATTGTATGGTTTTATATTCACTGGAGCCATCGGCCGCCACGGTCAGGTCACGCGCGGCGCTTCGGCCGGCGCCAAGACACACGGATATTGCGATCAGAATAATATGGCGAAGTCTCATGGATTCTTTCACTCAGACACTGATTTCATTTTACTTTACTCGATTCGAAACCAATCAAAATCCGCAGATCCACTCGGATGCGGTCCCGCCGGGGCAAGGCTGAAGAGGCCCACCTTGGCCCCGGACCACATCTCCTTTCGGGCGGGAAATGGCTCGCCTGCCCGCTGAAACCGGCGGCCATCGCGGCTGAAGCTGAAATGACACACCGCCCCGGGTTCCACGCTTACCCGCAGGAATATCGGGCCTGGTTTCACCGGCAAAGAAGCCTGCACCGTTTCGCGGGGCATGGAATCGGCATTGCGGGTTACGCCCGCCACCAGATGCCACGAAGCTCCCTCATGCGCAACTGCCAGATAGGCGTAATCGGCCCCCATGATCAGCAATCCCGCCCGCCCGCCTGCCGGCAAGCTGCTTCCGTCGAGCAAAGTAGTTGCGGTGAATTCCGGGCCGGGAAATTTCTGCAACAACAGGTTGGGCGCATTCCACAAATTCTTGCCCGGCTCAGGGATAGGCATGGCAAATAAACGCAACCTGCCCGGCTTGGCGGAAAGCGACCACCATTGGCTGGAAGGGTTTGCTTCCCACTGCCATTGCAGTCCAAGCTGCGGCCCGTCGAATTCGTCACTGGTCTGCGGCTCTCCGATCGCGGAAGCGGTGGTGCTGTGCGGCTTGCGCCAACCCGGAACCGGATCGCCGATGCCCTGTTCGCTGCGATCCTTGCCAATCACCGGCCAATCGTCATGCCAGACCATGGGTTGAAGATGTGTGATGCGGCCATATGCGCCACGTTCCTGGAAGTGCAAAAACCAGGACTCGCCGTCCGGCGTCTCAACCCAGGCGCCCTGGTGCGGGCCGTTGATCTCCGTCTCTCCCTGGTGCATTACAACCCGGTCCTCATAAGGGCCGAAAACACTGCGCGAGCGCAACACCGCCTGCCAGCCCGTAGGCACGCCGCCTGCCGGCGCAAAAATGTAGTAATAGCCATTGCGCTTGTAAAACTTCGGCCCTTCGATGGTCGGTTGGCGAACGCCGCCGGTAAATATATCTGTCGCCTTACCGGATAAGTGGAGGCCATCGGGAGTCAACGGATTGACGGTAAGCACGCCGTTAAAGCCCGCGCGGCTCTTGGCCCAGGCATGCACCAGATAGACCGAGCCGTCATCGTCCCACAGCGGACAGGGATCGATCCAACCGCGCGCCTCCGCCACCCGCACCGGCGGCTCCCAGGGACCGCGGGGATCGCCGGCCTTCGCCACATAAATCCCCAGATCCGGATCGCCGAAATACACCCAGAACTGGCCGGCATGATATCGCAGGCTCGGCGCCCAGCAACCCTCGCCGTGCCGTGGCAGATTGTAGCGGTCAGAAGGCAGTCGCGACAGTACGTGGCCGATAATGGTCCAGTTCACCAGATCCGTCGAGTGCAGCACCGGAATACCCGGCACGCATTCGAAACTGGACGACACCATGTAGTAATCGTTGCCCACGCGGATCACGTCAGGATCGGAATAATCGGCAAATAATATTGGATTGCGATAGGTCCCGTCGCCGTTGTCGGCGCGCCAAACCATGTGATGAGGCAACACCGCTCCCGCTGCCACGGCGAGGAGCGCCAATAACAACCATTGCCGTCTCAGGATTGGAAGCATGGCGGCATTATAGAGGAGCGTTTCACGTTGAAGACCCACGTTTCTCGCTCGGTATGCACTTTTCGCGGAGCCACAAGCATCGTGGGTGCGCATAAGTTGGCCCAGGTGCTTCGACTGCAAGCGTCCCGCAGCCGGATGCCCGGCGCTTCCACCCTGTTCATCGTGCAATTGCCTGGGCCGCACCTTGGGCGGCCCATAGGACGCTCAGAACGACAAATGTCTTGGTTTTCATAAACTTGAGCCTCAAAAGCATGAGTAAGTGCGCCCTGGCTGGCGTCCCCTCCCCCGGTCTACTGTCTTCTGCCAGAGGCTTTCTGTTGCCGGATGGAGGACGCGTTAGCGGGAAAGGGTAATCGCAGGTTATGAAAGGCTTGAAACCTTGTTACTATGTCGAAAACATGAAGTGAACGAGGAAAGCATTGGCTAAAGAGCATGCAGTGCTGTTGATATCGTGTCCTGACCAGAAGGGCCTGGTGGCGGGTGTGGCGGATTTTGTCTTCCGCAACGGCGGCAATATCGTTCATGCCGAGCAGCACATCGACGCACCGGTCGGCATCTTCTTTCATCGGGTGGAGTGGGAATTGGAGGGCTTTGCCCTGCCGCGCCAGGAGATTGCTCCGGCCTTTAAGCAGTTGGCCGATCGCTTCGGCATGGACTGGCACCTGCATTTCTCCAGCGAACGGCCGCGCCTCGCCATCTTTGTCTCCAAGGCCGACCATTGTTTGCTGGAACTGCTTTACCTGCACCGCCTGGGCGAGCTTGCCGGAGAGGTGGCTTGCGTCATCAGCAATCACCCGGACCTGGGACCGCTGATTACGCCCTCGGGCATTCCGTTTGTCGTGTTTCCCATGACTCCCGAGACAAAAAACGCGCAGGAAGATCAAGAACTGCAGCTGCTTCGCGAGTATGGGGTCGATCTGGTGGTGCTGGCCCGCTATATGCAAGTTCTTACGCCGAAATTCCTGCAGCACTATTTGAACCGAATCATCAATATTCACCACTCGTTTCTGCCGGCCTTCATCGGGAAGAAGCCCTATCACCAGGCATACGAACGCGGCGTAAAGCTGATCGGCGCCACCAGCCATTACGTGACCGCGGAGCTGGACCAGGGCCCCATTATCGAGCAAGACGTCTGCCGCGTCACCCACCGCGACTCGCTGGAAGACCTGATCCTGAAAGGTCGCGACCTGGAACGCAAGGTTCTCGGCCGCGCCGTCCGGCTGCATTTGCTGCATCGCGTGCTGCCGTATGGCAGGAAGACGGTGGTTTTCGAGTAAAACAGTTTGCAGTTCACAGCTTGGAGCCGGAGCGAAGAGCGTTTCACGTTTCTCGTTCCATGTGCCCGGCAGTCGCCGGCTCGGGGTCGTCCACGGCAAACCGGAAGACTCGTCTGGCTGCAAACTGTAAACTGTTCCCGTGACCACTCCCAAAAATCCCACTCCAGCCGGCCTCTTCGTCGGCATGGCAAACATCGATTTCACCTATCTGGTGGACGAGATTCCGGCGCGCAACACGAAAATCGTTGCCGGCAGTCCGGCTTTGAACGCCGGTGGTCCCGCCATGAACGCACCCATTACGTTTGCCTTTCTGGGAGGCAGCTCGGCGCTGG
>CAZUCM010000002.1:0-27415 GCA_964619235.1 uncultured Terriglobales bacterium | reverse complement strand
AACTGGTGATCGGCTTCACGGAAAAACACTGATCGCCTTCGGAAGAATCCCCAGCTAGCCTCACCAATGACGCCACCCAAAGCGGAAGCAGCCTTCGCGTCGCCGTGCAAGGCAACTGGGCGATGACGGCATTGCGTCAATCGGGCGTCAGAATTGAGGAGGCGTGGTTGGCAGGTCAGCCGAGTTGATGCCTTCGCACGTCCGGTTATCTACGGTCAGGTTGCCTTGGGCGTCGAGCGTCACCGTCCAGACTGTGTCGTAGTCGTTGTCCGGCCAATTGGGGGCCTGGGGACCGCCGCCATTTGGAAAATAGCTGGCGATGAGCGCGTTGACCGTGGTCGGGATGTGCAGATGTTCCCAAGCCGCCAATGTGGCCTGGTTGGAGAACTGTCCGCCGGTAAAAAAAAACTTGGCGGCCAAGGTGGACAACTGAGGCGGATTCTGCGCGAAAACGGGGATGCCGGCGGCCAAGTTGAAGGGCAAATTGTTGGCGATGGCGTACGGCGCCGCAGTCAGAGCGGCCCGGACATAGGAGGCGGGGATACTCGTCACCGTGCCGCTGGGAACGCCGAAAGCGGGATCGATGGAGTAGACCTGGGTGGGCTGGATTTTGCCGCGTAGCGCATTGGGAAGATCCAGGGCGCGCCACTGTCCCGCCGCAACATAGTTGCCGTCTTCGAAATAGCTTACCGGATGCGCCTCGACGTGACGAATGAAGTAAAGCGTCTCGCTGGTATTGATTGCCGCTGGAGCGACAGCACCGCCGCTGCCGGCGGTCACCTGAATTTTGAAGGGCGTCTGCATCGAACATGGAGTGCCGGCGACCGCCGTGGAGGGAAACACCGGATACATGGCCGACGGAGTCGCATGGCTGTCATAGGTGGCCAGGCTGGCGCTCCTTTCCGAGGGTGCGATCGAGATCGCATATGAATCGTTCGGACCGGCATAGGACGCGGGCAGCGACAGGTTGTAACCCTCCCGCTGGTTAAGGTTGGCCATGATGGCGCTGACCGTCTCCCAGGGCGCCGAGAAGACATAGAATCCCGGGACATTGGCGTTGACGATACCGCCGACCAGAGTTTCGTTGTCGCCGTTCTCGTCCTTGAAATCAATACCCTGGCAGGCCGGGCAGGGCAGCAGCGGCGGAGCAACTCCGGCCGGTACGGAATTTGCCGCGTACGAGGTGAAGATCGGATAACTATCGGCGGTATAAGGGGGATTATTCCCGGCAAACGCGCTGACCTCATTCAGCAGGGCGAACTGTTGAATCGCTTCCAGCCCCACCATGTCGGGATAATCGTTCGCGGTCTGCAAATGGGTCATCGGCTCGATCGCGTATATGCCGGTTACATTATTTCCGCCCAGGACCTGCCGCTTCAGAAATGTCCCCATAGAGAGTGAGCGCCGCAGACCTTTGGTCGTGAGGTTTGCCGTGGTGGGATTGATGTCCCCGGGAGCGTTGTAATTCAAGTCCTCGCTGACGACAAAAATCAGGTTGAGGTTTTTGGCGCTCAAGGGATCGGGCTGCGGAGAACCGCCGCATCCGGCAAGCAGCGTGAAAACCAACATCAAAACGATCGACGACCAGAGTTTGGAAATCATATTCATGTTTGCTTTGTAACCTAAGAATTCTCTAAGCGATCTGCGCACGTTCAACAAACCTTATCGGCAGTTTTTTCCTCCAGGATGAACTCGCGTCGCTTCTGCGAATCCCGGCTAATGCCGACGTGAACAAACGCCGATCAATAGATAAGACGTAAGCCAAAAAAGCTGCTGGAGAGCCCGGCCGTTTTCCAATACCGAAGCAGCCAAATAAAAATTTCCGGAGAAACGACATGGGTGATAGCGATTCAAAACAGCGCACGTCCATCTTGAGCAGCGACGATTTGAAAATGGTACACGGCGTGACGCGCCGCGAGTTCTTCAAGTATTCGGCGGGGACGGCTGCCTGTCTTTACCTAAACGCTTTGACTACCGGATGCGGCGGAAACGCTTCGGCCGCCGCCTACCCGATTGATTCCACGGTCGCGACCACCGCGCAGCGGGTGCTGTCGTTTCCCATGCCGGTGAAACCTTCCGCTCCCAACTCGGGCACGGGGCTATTCCCGACCGAGCTTCCGCTGGTTTCCCAATACGGAAAATATGGTTACGGCAACTACTCCTACGGTGGACCCCTGGCACTGGTTCAGCGCTTCGACCTCATGCCCTCCGGTTATAGCAACCCGGCGCCCGTCCGGCTGCAACGGCTGGTGAACTTCTTCGCGTTCACCGACACCCACATCACCGACAAGGAAGCTCCGAATCAGCTGATCTATGCGCAACAGCTGGATCCGGTATATGGGGCGCCCATGACGTCCTTATACTCGCCGATTATGCCGTATACGACCCATGTTCTTGACGCCGCCATTCAGACGGTCAATGCCCTGCACAAGCAAACGCCGTTCGATTTCGGGATCTCTCTGGGCGATACCTGCAACAACACTCAATATAACGAGCTACGCTGGTATATTGACGTCATCGACGGCAAAATGATCACTCCCAGCTCGGGCGCCCATCTGGGAGCGACCTCGATCGACTATCAAAAGCCCTTTCAGGCCGCCGGCCTCAACCGGTTGATCCCCTGGTATCAGGTGATGGGCAACCACGATCATTTCTGGCTGGGCAGCGTTCCCGTCAATGCCGGACCGGCGCTCAATCTTCAACCGGCATTCACCGCCGACACGGTTTGGGCGGCAGGGGATCTGGTAAACCCAAATTCCATGAAGACGTTTCCCTGCCTGTTTGATACCTCCGCCAGCCTGCAAGAACAGTCTTATTACATGGGCGTAATCGACGGTTCGACTCCTGACGGCAGTATCAAAGACGCTGGGCCGGTGGCGAACTTCAGCACGCCTCCAACGGTGGCCGCCGATCCGAATCGCCGTCCCCTCCTGAGAACCGATTGGATCCAGGAATTCTTCACCACCACCACCTCTCCGGTTGGTCATGGTCTGAACCTGGTCGACCCATCGATGGGAAGCGGCTTTGCCTGTTATAGTTTCGTTCCCAAGTCGGATATTCCGCTCAAGGTCATCGTGCTTGACGACACGCAGTCGGAAACCGACGGCTCCCACGATATTCACGGGCATGGATTCCTCGATGCGACGCGGTGGGGATGGCTGCAGGCGGAACTGGCTGCCGGCCAGGCCGCCAATCAGCTCATGATCATCGCCGCCCATGTGCCGATCGCCGTCGGCAATATCGGATGCGAAATGGAATGGTGGGAGTCCGCCAAGGACCCCAACGCAACCGAACAGAATGCCGTCTCCCTGACGAATCTGGTTGCCACGCTGCAAAACACTCCCAATCTGCTGATGTGGATTGCCGGACACCGTCATCTCAACACGGTGAAAGCGTTTCCGCCAACGGCAAGTGGGGGGCCGCAAAGCGGCTTCTGGCAGGTCGAAACCTCGTCACTCAGGGATTTTCCGCAGCAATTCCGCACCTTCGAGATCTACCTGAACAGCGATTACACGATTTCCATCGTAGCCACCAACGTGGATCCGGCGGTTGCGGAAGGTACGCCGGCGGCGACCTCCCGTTCTTATTCAATCGCGACGCAACAGATCGTACAAAACAATTTAACGCAGAATAATCTCAATGTTCCGAAGGCATATGGCGTCTTCCCGGTCGATACGATGGATCCCACGCGGCCGCAGGACGGCACCGCGGATCCAAGTATCGAGTACGGGGCGGTTTCCGGAGTTCCGTATTGCGCATCGTATAACGCGGAACTGTTTAAGCAGCTGAGCCCGGCAATGACCAACATACTGCGGGCGCAGTTTCCCGTGTCCAACTCGTAGAGTCGCTTGCGGTATAAGGTTCCACGGCCCTGCGAGTGAGGAGTGCCCATGCCATACGTGAATATTAGGATCACCCGCGAGGGCGTTACCAAAGAGCAAAAGAAGCGGCTGATTGCCGGGGTGACAAAGCTGTTGCAAGACGAGCTCGGAAAAGATCCGCAGACCACTTTTGTGGTGATCGACGAGGTGGATACCGACAACTGGGGTATCGCTGGCGAGTCGGTCACGGAGCGGCGTAAGCGCACAACCTAAGCGGTGGCGAGATTCCTGGCCAGGGGCGGAAGGCCGTGTGTTTCGGATGAAGCGCAGGGAAAGCCGTGGCCGGTTAGATGTCGCGATGCGCTTCAGCGTCGACCCTGTCCACGAACAACGATAAGCCGAGAGAAGCCAGAAATATAATGCCGGAAAAGACTGCTGCCGGCAGAGCGGCGCGCATGTCGCCAGCAAGAAAGGCCTCCAATGCGGCACTCAACAGATAAATTTGCAGTATGAGAAGCACAGCGATCAGTGACATGGCGCCTGTGATAGCAATCAGCCCACGGGTTTGTGGCGGCAGCTTGGAAAGTTCACTCATGGTTCTCCTCTCAAGCCGACAGCAACCAGTTCCCCACCTCGTTCGTCCAGCACCACCCTGGGCAAGGGACGCCGGGGTGGGCCTTGCAGCGGCGATCCGTCGGTGATCGAGAAGGCGCCATTATGGCAAGGGCATTCCAGCCGATTGCTGGATTTGGAGTAGTACACTGCGCACGACAGATGTGTGCATTTCTGGCTATAGGCCGCATAGGAAGCCTCGGCGGTGCGCACCAGGATACAGCGATCCCTCTCGCTGGGATATCCGAACAATTTCACCCCACCCACCGGAATCTCCCCAATGTGCCCCAGGTCCAACTCAGGATATTGCCGTGGGTGGTGAAAGAAGGAGCGAACCAGAATCAAGACATTCCCCACGAACATGCCGAAGCTGGTGAGCACGAGGAATTTCGTCATCTGCCGGCGAGACACATAGCGCTCATCGGCGGTGTGGACGGAGAATTCGTCTTTCCATAAGGGTTCGCTACTCGCGCGCCGTAGCCAGTTCACGGTTGTCCTCCCACATATAATCGACCACGTCGAGCGCGATCGCATCGCGCTCGGCGGGGGCCATCATGTACACCTTGGTGGTAATCTTCTGACTTCCGAAATAAAAGATATTGACCGGCTTTTCACGGCGGGGCCTGATCTCCTCGGGCCTCACATAGGCCAGAGCCTGGCTGGGGCAGACAGTAGCGCACATGGGACGCTTGCCCACGGAGGTGCGATCGTAGCACATATCGCATTTCATCATCTGCTGCTCGGGAATCATCATTTTGGGAATCCCGAAGGGACAGGCCAGCACGCAGTTGTTACAGGCGATGCAGCGGGGCTTCAGTGAGGAATGAACGATCCCATCCTCGCCTTTCTTGATGGCATCCGCCGGGCAGACCTGCGCGCAGGTGGGTTCGTCGCAGTGCCAGCAGACGTAAGCTGAGGAGTAGATGTTGTCGCTGCGCTCGATAAAGTCAAAGTTGATCATCGACTTGCCGCGATGCGTTTCGCACTCCTCGCAGGCCTGCAGGCATGAGCGGCAACCGATACAGCGGGAGGGATCAACGTAGAATTCGTATCCGAACACTACTTCGCTCCTTGCCCGGCGCCGCTGTGTTCCGGGGCACGATCGTCAGCGGCGGCCTCCAATCCGGTTGCCTTGGCGATGCGGCATGCTGAGACCTTGAATTCCGGGATCTTACTGCGTGGATCGAGCGTGCGATGCGTCAAACGATTGGCGCTGCGAATGCCCGGCCAGTGATATGGAATGAAGACGGTGTCCGGGCGAATGGTTTTCACCACCATCGCTTGCAGCGTGAGCTTGTCGCGACGGCTCTCAACCGTCACCCAGTCCCCATCCTTGATGCCAAACTGCTCCGCCAAACGGGGATGCACCTCCGCCCGCGGCTCGGGATATTGCTCTACGAGAGCACCAATCCGTCGAGTTTGGGTACCCGACAAATACTGGCTCACCACGCGTCCGGTGGTCAGGTAGATGGGATAGTGTGCATCCACGGGATCGCCCGATGGCCGCCATTCTGTAAGTTGGAAGTGCGCCTTCCCGTCACTGGTAGGAAATTTCATCCCTTCGAACAGGCGTGGCGTCCCCGGATGCTCCAGCGCCGGACATGGCCAGAAGACGCCCTTCAT
Organism: uncultured Terriglobales bacterium; assembly: GCA_964619235.1. Classification (GTDB taxonomy): domain Bacteria; phylum Acidobacteriota; class Terriglobia; order Terriglobales; family Acidobacteriaceae; genus CAZUCM01. The sequence continues at coordinate 21,359 of CAZUCM010000002.1, read as the reverse complement.
TTTGTCCACCTTCTCGTAGGTGATGCCGTAATAGTCAGCCACCCCGCCGCGCGAAGCTTCGCGCAGTTCTTCCAGAATTTCCGCCGGCTTCTCGAAGGGAAAATACTGACCTTTCCCCAAACGGCGGGCCAAATCCACCAGGATGTCCGAATCGCGGCGGGCCTCGCCGGGTGGATCGACGGATTTTTTCCAATGGATCACCCGTCCTTCGGTGCTACAGCCTAAGCCATCTTCCTCTTCGTGCAAACTGCCCGCGAGCACGACGTCGGCATGGTGCGCGGTTTCCGACATAAAGAAATCGATCACACCCAGGAACTCCAGCCGCGACAACGCCTCGCGGGTGAAGTTCGCGTCAGGAAGCGAAACCAACGGATTGAAGCAAGTGGAAAGCAGCGCCTTGATCTCGCCGCGATGAATCGCCTCCATGATCTCGGGCGCAGTGTAGCCGGGTTGCGGAAGGTCGTCCGGATTGATTCCCCAGACGCGCGCAACGTGCTCGCGCGCCGCCGGGTCGGTAAGCGATCGCTGCCCCGGAAGCTGATCGCACTTTTGTCCATGCTCGCGGCCGCCCTGTCCATTTCCCTGGCCGGTAATCATCGTCGGCCCGGAGCCCTCGTGCCCGAGATTTCCCGTTGCCAGTGCAATGTTTATGACCGCAAGGCAATTTTCCACGCCCTTCGACTGGTGTTCCAGGCCGCGCGCATGCAGGAATACCACCCGCCGGGACTTGCCGATCCAGCGCGCCGCCTTCTCGATGGACTCCGGGGGAACGCCGGTCTGCTGGGCGGCAGTGACCGGATCGTAGGCATTGACCGACTCCGCCACCGCGGCAAAGCCGGTGGTGTAGCGATCGATGAAGTCGCGATCCTCCAGGCCTTCGAGCAGAATTACGTGCAGGATGCTCATCAGGAGCACCAGATCGGTGCCGGGCCGCAGAGGCAAATACAGGTCCGCATTGCGTGTAATGGGGGTCATGCGGGGATCGGCCACCACAAGGCGCGCGCCCTGATCGCGGGCGCGCCAGACGTAGTCGGTAGTGATGGGAGCGCAATCGCCGATGTTGGCGCCGATGACGAACAAGACTTCCGCCTTGAGAATGTCACTCCACGGTATGGTGCTGCGATCGATCCCGAACGCCAATTTGTACGCGGTACCGGCCGAGACCATGCACAAGCGTCCGTTGTAATCGATATGCCGGGTGCCCACTGCCAGACGCGCGAACTTTCCCATCAGGTAGGACTTTTCGGTAGATAGCGATGCGCCTCCGAAAACGGCAACCGCGTCTTTGCCATGCTTTGCCTGGATCTCACGCATGCGGCGTGCGGTGAATTCCAATGCTTCTTCCCAGTTGGCCTGCCGAAATCCATGATCCGTGCGCATGAGCGGATGAAGCAGCCGGTCCGGGTGATCGCTCTGCAAGTAGCGCTTAACCCCCTTGGGACAAAGCATGCCGTGATTGAACGGAAAATCTTCCCAGGGTTCAAAGCCAATGATTTTGTTTCCCCGCACCTTCAGCTGAATGCCGCATTGCTGGCCACAAAAGCAGCAGTGAGTTTTTACGAGTTTGTCGGGCGCGTGAACCGCTTCGTCTTTCCAGCCGCCGGGCGGAAGGTAATTCAACGTAGGCCCGAACTGCGTCTTCAGGGCTTCTAAGGAAGCTGGAGGCTTAGCCATTCGCGTCCTCTTTCAATTTGAGTTGCGCCAGCGAGAGGGACTTGCGCTTGCAGGCCGGGCATAATTCCTGCCAATGTTCCGCCGGGCCGGGCATGCGGTAATCAAAACCAACCTGGGGCAGGACCTGTTCCAAATCGTCGATATGCATGCGCGAGGCAAAGCGTTCCCCGCAGCGCCGGCAAACCGCGCCTGTGCCGCGTTCGCCGGTCTCCTGATAGAGTTTTACGCCAAGTTGTGCCGGGCGCTGAAAAATATGGAAGAACTTGCCGAACGGCAAATACAGCAGAGCTGTGATTACCGTGATGGCGTGCAGAATCGCCAAGAAAGAATAGAAGCTTCCCCGCAGCCATTCCTGTGACACGGTTAGCGCCAACCCGGTCACGGAGATCGCAAATAGCAAAATCAGCGGAAAGAAGTCCATTGCCAGGCTCTGCACCGCTATGGCGCCTTCGTCCCGCATGCGGCGCCACAGGGAGAGCGCAATTCCGCCTAGCACGAGGAAGGCGGAAATATCGAGTCCATGAAAGAGCAGGGCGGCGGTAATCGTGTGGAGATGGAAGCGGCCGGCCGGAAATCCGAACAGATGCACAATGTAAATCATCTGATCGTCAGGCGCGCTGGTGAAGTGAATCCATCCAAAAACCAGAGGAAAAGTGATGGCTGCCGCCAGCAGGCAGCCCCAGAACAGCAATTGATGCATCGCCCAGCGTGTGAGCGAGCGCCTGGCAATAAAGGTTTGCCCGAACAAGTGGGTCCCCGCCAGCGCGATCACGCGCCATAGGCTGTGGAAGACTCCTTGTTGCCGGAAGAGCTGCCATCCGCGTTCCCAATAGATACGCGTGGGAGGCTTCTGAATCCAGACAGCGTAGTGATAAATAACGCCCCAGGTGGCGAAGACTACCGCAAAGGTATAGATCACCAGCGCCGGATCAAAGTTTTGCAGATTGCGCGAGCCCACGAATATGGCCGCGATCAGAACGCCGGTCCACAAGGTGGCAATCGCTCCGGCGCGGAGACGGTCGCCAGTGCGCCGGAAGCTGGGAGGAAGCAATCTCTCCAGCTTTTCTTCCCGGGGCAGGAAGACGCGCAGATTCAGCCACCACAGAAAGCCAGCAGTGGCGGAGAGCAAAAGAAACCCTGGCCATACCACGCCCAGACGATCACGAAAGGCGCCCAACAATAGAGGTGGAAAGAATCCACCCATACCTCCCATGGCACCGACCAAGCCGGTCACCGTCGCCCGCTGGTCAGGGAAATACCGTGGAACGAGTTGAAATACCGCTCCATTGCCGATCCCCAGCAGAGCGGCGCAGCCCAGGGCTCCGACGGTAAAGGAGAGCATGGTGGGCGAAGCCAGCAGCAAAGCAAAACCCGCAATTCCCAGAAAGGTCCAGGACAGCACCCGCGACCCGCCAATGTGATCGGACAGCCAACCGCCCAGCGGCCGGCAAAGTGTCGCCAGCACCACAAATCCGGCGGTTCGGAAGCCGGCGTCCGCGGGGCGCAAGCCGAACTGGTCCTTGAGCAGACTCGGCAGGTAGATGGAGAAAGCGACAAATCCACCGAAGGTCAGGAAATAGAAGGCCGACAATGCCCAGGACAATCGCTCGTGGGCCAGCACAGAGAGCATTTCGCCGACGCTTTTCGGGCGCACACCGCCGGAAACGTTGCGGGCAGAGATCGCAAAAGCGATTCCCCATGCGACGAGGATCGCGGCTAATCCCCAATAAACGCGCCGGAAGCCGAAGCCCGCCGCCAGCACCGGGCCCAGGAACACCGCCGCGGACTGCCCAATGTTACCCAGTCCATACACGCCGAGTGCGCTTCCTTGGCGCTCCATGGGAAACCAGCGCGAAACATATCCAATGCCGATGGCAAAGGAAGAGCCAGCCAGGCCCAGGAAGAAAGCGGCGAACAATAAGCTCCGATACGATACCGCGAAGGGCACACAGACCAAAGGCAGCGCGGTAAAGAACATTAGCGCGGAAAAAACCAGCCGCCCGCCGAACCGGTCCGTCAGCATACCCATCGGAATGCGAGCCAAGGCGCCAAGCAATACGGGAACTGCAATCAGCAAGGCAGTTTGCGTGGCTGAGAGGTGTAATTGCTGCCTGAAACGAGGGGCGAAAGCGCTAATCATACCCCAGGCGGCAAAGCAGACGGTAAAGGAAACCGTGCCCAAAGCCAAGTGCCGGTTGGAAGAACTTCTATCAATAGCTTCCATGGCCATCCTTAGAACGGTTTATTACACCCGGACCTTGAATAATGAAAACGCATGTAACCAGATTCGATGCAATCAGCTGTTTGAGCGGCCACTTGAACACATGGAAAAGCCACATGGATCGTGCAGGGCGAAATGCCTTCTTTAGCCCGGATAACAGACGGCCGCGCCTTGCGTTCCGTTCCTCCATTTCCCGACTTTTCTGTTTCCGGTAAAAGGCAACCACGCCATTTGAATAGCGCCAGATGCACAAACCGATATGCAGTGTTCCTCGCTTCCGCAGGTATCGGGCAGAGTGAGTTCTGCAATCCCGTCAGCCAGCGCCAGCGACCTCGGACCGCAGGCTGCGATACATAAACCACAGCCTGTGCAGCTGCTTTCGTCAATGATGGGCATCCATTTGTACATGGTTCGCTCTACCTCGAATCAGCCTTGATGTAATCAACCTCTTGAGCAATCTCGAAAAACCGCGCGAACAGGCCATTCCCTGCGCATTCGACTTCGGCACGTTGCGGTTCGGCGCCGGCAACGGCCGACCCGGGCAGAAGCGGCGTCCAGCCCAGCCATGTTTCCCGGTCTACCTCATTATGAAATTGCAATCCGTAAGCGTTTCTGCCGAAGCGGAATGCCTGGTGTGCGTAAGTTGCATTCTTCGCCAGCAGGACCGCTCCCTCCGGCAGGTCAAACGTATCCCCGTGCCAGTGAAATGCAGGCAAGGTGGCCGGAAGCGCTTTGAAGACCGGATCCTGCCGTGCATCCTCTGTCAGCTCTACGTTTCCAAATCCAATTTCCGCCGCCGGCCCCCGGTATACGCGTCCGCCGAGGGCGCTTGCCAACAACTGCGCGCCCAGGCATACGCCGAGCACGGGCAGACCGCGGCGCACGACCTCTGCAATCAGCCCGCATTCCCCTTCGATAAAGGAATAACGATCGGTTTCGTATACGCCCATCGGCCCGCCCATTACGATCAGCCCACTGAGGTCATCCGGCTCCGGAATACGGGCATCCAAATCCATCCGGTGGATTTCCAGGGGAATGCGCCGGGCGCGCGCTTCACCGGCGATTGCCCCGGGGCCTTCCCATGAAACGTGTTGCAGCACAATCCACGGTCGCAAGCCGATTTCCTCGTTGCTCCAAGTTCGTATCAGAAGGCGGGCAGGTGCGCTTCGCGCTGCCAACGAATCAAAGCGATTTCACCACTTACGTATTGTGTATCAGCACGGTAACCAGCTAAACGTTATCCGTCGCAGTCGCAGGAACCAATGACTTTTGTCACGCGCCGGCGGCGCAATGAAATCCTCGATGATCGATTACGCTGACGGCCACGCCCTCGTCGATCCTGGGCGCAGGCAACGAGGCAAGCCTTAGTTCGAATGCGGTTCAAGTGGTATTTTTGGGAGGCCATCGGGCACACACGTTTTGCCGCAGTATTGTATCTTCGTTCAAAACTCCTTCTCTCCGACAGGCTCTCAATCTGACCTCCATTCTTCACGTTATCCGCGCACGACATGGCATTTACCCGGCCTGGTGCGCCTTCTGAACGTTCAGTGGGAAACACCGTCCTCAAAAATCAGGTGCACTGCGGCGCCAAACTCCGATCAGGCGCTCTTGCGGGAAACCGCCTCGATCACCGGCGCTGCCGTCTTCTCGAGCGGGCCGACGGGCAACACTACTCTGCCGAAGCTATCGTTCAGCAGAATCGCCGCCATCAGGTACCAGGCGGTCAGGGCACAGAAAATGCCTTCCCAGCCGGCAATCCTGCCGACCAGCTGATTCCCGGTCCACGCCTGCACATCGAGCAGTATGAACAGGATGGTCAGCGTGGCGAACACCCACACCAGCGCTTTGCTGTGCCGGAAGGTCGCGACCAGGAGCACCGCCGTAAAAATCGTCCAGGCTACCAGCGTCGCCAGCAACCATCCCTGTACGGCTTCCGGAGGAAGCCACTTATTGACCTGCATCAGCACCATGCTGGCAAGCGATATCCAGAACGCACCGTAGGAACCAAAGGCGGTCATGCCGAAGGTGTTGCCGGTACGAAACTCCAGGAACCCGGCAACCAGTTGGGCCAACCCTCCGTAGAAAAGACCCACCGGCAATGCGGCGCCGATGGAGATCAGGCCGGCATTGTGGAGATTGAGAAGAAAGGTGGTCAGGGCAAAGCCCGCAAGCCCCAGCGGGGCTGGATTGGCGAACTTCGGCGGCATCAAATAGAGCAACTCTCTGGTTTCGGCCATAATGTCCCCTTCCTTGCGCCACGGTCAGCGGCACTCATGCATTATGGGACGGTCCCGCTGGTCACGCTGTTGCCCCCGTATTACGGTTGCCTCGCGCCATTACCGATCCCTTCATCGAAGGACCGGCGCTCCGGCAGGCGTTGCCGCCGGGGAGCAACCATGAGCGGCGCACGGCTGAAGCGCCACCCCCGCGGTTGCAGCCTTACGCACTTCCCGATCATCTTACTATATCGGATAACGATCTATATGGATCGCCAAGGAGGCAGGCCATGCATTTGTCATTGCGGGATCATCAACGTTCTCCGGCGGCACCGGCGATCCGCCGGTATTCCGGCCCGCCATGGATCTCCGTAGCAAAAGCAATGCGGACGCTTGGGCAAAAGCAGGAGCGGTTTCCGGCTTTCGCCGACCTGCCGTACGAGCTGGAACAGCGCCTGCGCGCGGCAGAGCGCCAGGAACTTCTGCGGCGCCTGCTGCGGGTGCTGGTCAGGGTGGCTTCGCTGTTCGTGCTTGAGGGTGATGACCCGCCGTCCAGCTAAGATCCGGCATGCCCCTGGCGCTGCACTCCGAAATGGCGCTCCGGTTGCCGGATCTCGTCAGGCGTGACCTAAGTCATGGTGCCGGATTCCGGCCCCCGGTATCTTAAAAAATGTGAAGAGCATACCTGCCAGCCGGGTGCCCGGCTCAATCGCGGAGGGCGAGCGGAAACGAAGGTTCGTGCGGCAAACCCGGCACGACTACTCCCAGGCACTACGCCACGGCTTTCAACTGGGGTTCCTGCTGCTCAACCTTTACCTAGGCGAAGTCTTCTACCTGTGGGTGCGGCAATTCGAGACGGGCCGCCCCAGTTCCGTGGCGCGGCCGGCGGGCGTTGAGGGCTGGCTGCCGATCGCGGCCATGATGAATCTTAAGTACTGGCTGATGACCGGTCAGGTTCCGGCCGTACACCCCGCCGGAATGTTCCTGCTGCTGGCATTTCTGGCCATGGCGTTTTTGTTGCGCAAGACGTTTTGCAGCTGGTTATGCCCGATCGGCACAATTTCGGAATATTTTTGGCGCACGGGCCGCAAGCTGTTCCGCCGCACGTTTCAACTGCCCCGTTTAGTTGACCTGCCTCTGCGCGGACTGAAGTATTTGTTGCTCGGTTTCTTTATCTGGGCAGTGGCAACGATGTCCCCGGCCTCCATTGCGGCCTTTCTGAGTAGCCCGTATGGGACCATTGCGGACGTAAAGATGCTCAATTTCTTCCGCCACATGGGCACAATCGGGTTCATCGTGTTAAGCCTGCTGGCCGGCGCATCCCTGTTCCTGCAGAATTTCTGGTGCAGGTATGCCTGTCCATATGGCGCGTTGCTGGGACTGGCTGCGTTGTTCAGCCCGGCAAGCATCCGCCGCAACGCCTCGGCTTGCATCGATTGCGGGATTTGCTCGAAGGCTTGCCCTTCGCTGCTGCCGGTTCAACAGTTGGTGACCGTGCAATCCGCCGAATGCACCGGCTGCATGGAATGTGTCGCGGTCTGTCCGGCAAAGGACGCCTTGCAAATGTCGCTGCCGCGAGTGCCGCGAATGTGTGCCGTGAGGATTCCTGCCTGGGCCATCGCCGCGGCCATAGCGGTACTGTTCCTGGGTATCGTCGGCTATGCGAAGGCCGCGGCACATTGGAACACTCCCGTGCCGCGGGCGCTGTACATGGAACTGGTGCCTCACGCCGATGAGGCCAAACACCCGATGCCGGGAGACTAGCGAAGTCTCTCCGCTCAGCTGAGCACTATCAAGAGAAGAATCCCTTTACTCGCGTTGCCTGCATCGGTGCCCCCAGCGATTTTGCCCCCGGAAACTGGATACCCGGCAGGAGAATACATTCCTTCTGTTCGGTCGCCTGCCTGATCGGGATGGAGATAGAGGGGCAGGCGGAGTTGTAAGATAAGGTTGCTGGTTCGCGGAGGCACCGCACGGAAAGTGCTTGAGGATAGCAAATGAGACAGCTGCGACCTGATGAATCGCTGCCGCCCAGGCGGGACTGCGCTCTCAATGCCGTTCCCATGCGCTGTTTCGCCGTGCTGCTGTTGGCGTTAATTTTCTCCGCGCCACGCCTTTGGGCCGGCACGGCGCAAGATCCGCTCGCCCATCTCCGCAGCGGCCATCCACGACTTCTGCTAACCGACAACGGACTGGCTGCGGCAGTGGCCTCGGCAAAGTCCGACCCCGTGCGTGCCGCCCTGCACAAGCACATCATCGCTACGGCCGAAACAATTCTCTCTGCGCCTCCGAGCCGGCATCTGCCGGCCGGAGAGGCTTCGCTCGATCAGGCGCGGTATGCCGTCTATTACATTCTCACCTGCTCCATGGCGTACCGTCTCACCGGCGATCTTCGCTTCGCAGCACGCGCTAAGAACGAGCTCTTCAATGTTGCCGCCTTTCCGGATTGGGGGCCGGAGCATTTTCTCGATGTCGGCGAGCTGAGTTTCGCCGTTGCTATCGGCTATGACTGGCTGTATGCGCAGCTGCAGCCGGCCGAGCGCTCCACGCTAAAGCGGGCGCTCATGGAAAAATCACTAACCTTTGCGGAAGCGGCCTACGTTCCCGGCGAATCGAGCGACCGGCGCCTGGGATGGGTCACCAAGGCGGGCAACTGGAACCCGGTATGCAACACCGGACTGCTCACCGCTGCCCTGGCGCTGGCCGACGAAGAACCGGTTCTGGCACGCAAGGTCATTGACGGCGCGCGCGCGTCCATGCCTGTCGGGCTGGCCTCCTACCAGCCGGATGGCGCATATCCGGAAGGGCCGGGCTACTGGACGTATGGGACAACCTATACGGTCATTGCGCTGGCGGAGCTGGAGAGCGCTCTCGGCACGGATCTCGGTCTGGCGGCGGTGCCGGGTTTCGACCGTACGGCGATGTATCATTTGGCGGTGAATGGCCCCTTCGGCTTGGCCTTCAATTATGCCGACTCCACCGCGGACCTGCAGAATTCTCCGGCGTTTGCCTGGCTGGCGGAACGCTATCATCTGCCGGTTGCGTTGCATAGCGCGCGCGCCTTGCTGGCGAATTTCCTCGGCCAGGAGACGGTCACGAAGTTCGATCCCACCATACAAATCCAGGTCGTCAACCGGTTCTTTGCGCTGCATACAGTCTGGTTTCCGCAAGAGCCCGCGGCGAGCGGCCTTGACTCCGCTCCTCCCCTGGACATGCATTTCCGGGGCATCGCCGACATCGCACTGTTTCGCAGCGCCTGGAACGATCCGCGCGCGCTATTTGTGGGCTTCAAGGCCGGCAAAAACGACTACCACCATAACCATCTCGATCTTGGCTCGTTCGTCCTCGACGCTGATGGGCAACGCTGGGCCATGGATCTCGGCCCGGAGGATTATACCCTTCCCAAATACTTCGACAATGCGTCGCGACGATGGTCCTATTTCCGGGCCAATAATCGTAGCCACAATACGGTGACGCCCGGTGATGCCTTGCAGCGCCGTCTGATCGTGGCTCCGATCGTTGCCTTTGGCAGCACGCCGGAACGCGCCTTTGCCGTAGCCGACCTTACACCCGCCTATCCGGACGAGGCTACCAGCCTGCGCCGAGGGATAACCTTGCTCGACCGCTCACGCGTCCTGGTGCAGGATGAATACCAGCCGGCAAAACCGGGCACGCCCTTGCGCTGGACGATGGTGACCGCGGCCCATATCGAAATTGCCGCATACGGCCGCTCGGCCATGCTAACTAGTCATGGCCGCACGCTGCGGGTGGAGCTTATGGAACCCGTTGACGCGCGGCTAAGCATCGGATCAACCCGGCCGCCGACAGCCGCCGAGAATCAGAACGAGGGCACCGTCATGCTTGCCATTGACGTAATTCCAGCCGCCGGCGCGGGCATGACGCGGCTGGCGGTACTGCTGACTCCCATTGGCGAGAAATGGCCGCGGCTGACTCCGCCAGTGCTCCGGCCACTGGTCGATTGGCGGTGAACCTGAGCAAAAAGGCCGCAGAGCGCCCATGCATGTCCTTCACCCGGGCTCATGCGGCTTGCCGGTCCAGATTTTCCTTGAGGCGCAAAATCGCCTGAATGACGAGCTCATCTCCCATATCGGTATTCAGCATCGTGTGGTAAATATCCCGGTTCGGCCATTGCATGCCGAAATACTTCGCAATGAAAGCGGCGCGCTCGTCGTCGACGCTGTCCACATACTCTTCGGCTTCCTTATCTGCGATTCCTTCCGCAATCAGTCGCTCCAGCTTCGCCTGCCGCGGAGCGTAAAGGAAGACGCGCAAGGTATCGGGCCGCTCGCGCAGGAAATGCTGCGATCCTCTGCCGACGATCACACACTCGCCTTCGGAGGCGGCTTGCTCGACGACTTGCCGGGTAATCCGCAAGACGCTGTCGGCATCCAGCAGCTTCAGGCGATGGAGGTTCAGGCTGCCTTCAAAGCTACCGCGCAGGATTGATTTGAAAAGGCGGTAATAGAGCGGATCCACGCGTTCCTCGCGGCAGGCGACATCCGCATGTTCGCAATTGCTCAGCCGTGCGATCTCTTGTGTCAGCAGCTGATCCCATAGCTTCCAGCCCAGGCGATCGGCAATCTGATGCGCGATCTCGCCGCCACCGCAGCCATATTCCCGTTCAATCGTGATGATTCTGATCACGCCGTTTTCTCCGAACTCGATGCCGCCATCCGTGCCCATGTCACTCAATGAGTGACGTCGACCATCCGTTCCGCGACTCCCGAAACCGCCTTGCCTTCCCTTCGCTCAGCCCACCGCTGCCTCGCCGCCCGAGCCCGGATCGTTCTTCTTAAGCAGAAAAGACAGCAGAAACATAATCGCCGCGCCAATGGCAAGAATCCAGAAGGTATCGATGTAGGCCAGGGTTGCCGCTTGCGCCTGCACCGCCTGATAGACCCGGGCATAGGCCCGCACTTGCGCGTCGGGAGGGCTGATTCCCGACTGAATCAGGCGCTGTGCCAGACCGTTGATCAGTTGCTGAACGCTTTGCGTCTCTGCCGTCGTATGCCCGGCCAGGGTTGACTGATGGAACTGCGAGCGGCGGGCAATCACCGTGGTGACCATCGAGGTGCCCACGCTGCTTCCCATATTGCGCATGAAATTGATCATACCGGCAACCGAATTGCTCTTTTCCGCGGGCACTCCGATGTAGGCCGCAAGCGTAATCGGCACGAAGAGAAAGCCCAGGCCGGCAACCTGGGCGACGCGCAGCCAGGTGGCCGAACTGAAACTGATCAACAAGTCGATACGCTCGGTGGAGTAAAACATGGCGATGGCCAGACATATCCAGCCAAAGGCGATGATGTAGCGCACTGGAACTTTGGTTGTAAGCTGGCCCACAATGGGCAAGGCAATCAGCAGCACCACTGCGCCTCCGGAGAGGACCAACCCAGCCAGCTCGGCGGTATATCCCAGCAGGGTCTGGAGAAACTGGGGCATGATCACCAGACTGCTGAACAGCAAGATCCCCAGAATGAACATCATCAGATTCGTGCTGGCGTAGTTGAATTTCTGAAACAGCCGGACATCGATGATCGGCTGTTTACGAAACCACTCCCAGACCACCAGCGAACACAGGCACACGCCGGCTACAATCGCCAGGGTCAGAATAAAGCGGGAGCCGAACCAGTCGTCCTCCTGCCCCTTATCCAGCAGAATCTGCAGGGCGCCAATGCCCAGCACCAGCAATCCGATTCCGACATAATCCAGTTTGACTCCGGCGGACCGGAGGCGGGTCAAATACGGCGGATCTTCAACCAGCCGCAAGACCAGAAGCAGCGTCAGCACCCCAACCGGAAGATTGATAAAGAAGATCCAGCGCCAGGAGTAACTAAAGGTGATCCATCCTCCCAGGGTCGGTCCGATTGTAGGCGCCAAAATCGCCGTGATGCCATACAGTGCGAATGCCAGCCCCCGCTTCTGCGGCGGAAAGCTGTCCGCCAGAATCGCTTGCGCCATGGGCTGCAACCCGCCCCCGCCGGCGCCTTGCATCACGCGAAATACCAGCAGCAGTCCCAGGCTTGGCGCAGTCCCACACAGAAGAGAGCTCAGGGTGAAGATCGCCAGACATACCATGAAGAACCGCTTTCGCCCAAAGGTAGCAGCGAGCCAGCCGCTGACAGGAAGAACAATGGCATTGGAAACCAGATAGGAGGTAAGCACCCAGGTGCTTTGGTCATTGCTGGCGCCCAGGTCGCCGGCCATATACGGCAACGCCACGTTGGCGATGCTGGTGTCGAGAACCTCCATGAATGCCGCCATCGCCACCACGACGGCAATCAGCCAGGGATTGAATTTCGGCTGCCAGTGGGCGTCCACGGCGGCAAGGGTGTGGTCGCCGCCGCTCATCGCAGATATACCTTCGGTTCAACGTTCATGCCAGGCCGCAGCTGATGGTCGCGATTTTCGCCCGGATCGAGAACGATCTTCACTGGAATTCTCTGGACGATTTTGACGTAGTTGCCGGTGGCATTCTCCGGTGGAAGCAAGCTGAACACCGGACCCGTAGCGCCTCCGATGCTGTCGATGTGCCCTTTATAGCTGCGCCCGTTGGAGTCTACGCTGATTTCCACCCGCTCACCGGGCCGCAGCTGCTTGAGCTGGGCCTCCTTGAAGTTGGCGGTAATCCACACGTCGTCGAGCGGAATGATATTCAGCAATCCCTGCCCAGGCTGGACATTCATGCCGGCGACGACGTTTTTATTCACCTCGCCGCCAACCGGCGCCACAATCCTGGTGTATTGCAGGTTCAACTCCGCCTGATTCAGGGCGGCGCGCTTTTCCTGCACATCGGCAGCGGCGGAAAGCGCGCGAGCACGGGTTGAGGCAACCTGCTCAGGCGCCGTCTCCGCCACCCGGTGGTTCGCTTCCGCCTCGGACAAGCGGCTCTTGGCTTGCTTCACCGACTGCTGGGCCGCGTCCTCATTGGCTCGCGCGGCAGTCACGCCGGCGGTGCTGGCCTTGGCAGCCGCGAGAGCCTGATCGTAGATCTGGGCCGATACCTCGTCCCTGTCCAACAGCAATTTGTACCGCTTCAGATCGTCTTGCGTCTTAACGTCGTTGGCCGCGGCCTGCTCCCATTGCGCATGTGCGGCAGCCAGCTGTCTTTCGGCAACGGCGATCCCGGCGTGCGCATTTTCCACGTCAGACGCCGAAAACTTCAACTGGCTGGAAGTGTCCACCGAGGCGATGGGAACGGCAATGTCGAGCGATTGCGCCGTCGCTTCCGCATTGGCGAGATCGGCTCTCGCCTTATCGACCGCCACCTGATAGTCCCGCGGATCAACCTCTACCAGTACCGCGCCTTTTTCCACCGGCTGGTTATCGTTCACGTTCACAGAGATCACATAACCTGAGACCCGCGCGCTGACCGGATAGAGGTGGACATCCACCTGGGCATCGTCGGTGGATTCGTAGCTCGCGAAATAACGCCAAAGCAATCCCCCACTAACAAGCACCAGCAGCAGGACGCCGGCGATCAATCCCGCCTGCCACGACTTCCATCTTCGGCGCAAACGCAGCGGCGCCTGGCGCTCGCGCTCGGGCCTGGCAGGGGATGGAAACTCCACGGTCTTGTCGGCGGGGGAATGCGGATTCGTCTCTGGTGACATGGTTTCAGATACGATGACGCTAACAAATGGCGAGTTTTCCCCAATGTTCCGTATGTGCCGACGCAGTTGGAGATCAGCTCGCAGGAGTGGCTGCACTCGACAAACAGCCGTTTGTGAGCCGCAATGGCAAGTGCGGGAGCCGCCGGGCGATGCTCTTCACAAAATTCATTCTCTCTTCTTCGTTCCGGCAGCATTCGGATTGGCCCGGAGATGAGCGAGTTGTGTGATACGGGCGGCTAGTACCTGGGCAGGCTGGGGTCGACTTTTTCCGACCACGCGAGGATTCCGCCTTTCAAGTTCCTGACCTTGCGGAAACCGGCTTGCAGCAGAAACTCGACGGCCATGGCGCTACGTGCTCCGCTATGGCAGTGCACCACCGTTTCCCTGCCGGCATCGAGTTCATGAATGCGCCGGGGCAGTTCGCCTAAGGGAATCAGGTAACCGCCGAGGTTGCAGATCTTGTATTCCTGAGGCTCGCGGACATCAAGCACAAACAGATCCGTGCCGGCGTCGAGCTGGCTCTTAAGTTCCTCGGGTTGGATCTCGGGAATCGTAATGGCCGGCGAGCCGGCTTCTCCACGACTGCCTCCCATGCCTTGGCGGTCGATCATTGATAGGTCTCCTGAAAAAGAGTAGGCATCAGGAATTTCAATTTGAGCTCTTCTCATGCGGCGGTCCTCAGGCAACATTTTCCGCCATCAGCTTTCCTGCGCCGTCAAGGGTTTGATGTCCCGGCAACTTCTATGGTTTCATCTTCGAAATGTTTGTTCGATTCCTCGCCCTGCAGTTCGAATGAGCGGGTCTCGACCGCCTTTCCTCGCTCTACGGCGGTGATGACATAGGAGAATCCGGTCCAATAAGCTTCGGCGAGGTCGGTGGTCGACCAGCGCGCAGCCTCGTCGGGATGCGAATGGTAGAACCCAACAATCTCCCGGCCACACGCCGCCGCCTCCCGCCGTATGCGAATCAGCTCCCGCGGATCGATGTTGTAGCGGTTGCGCGGCGAGTCGGTGCGCGTGTTCCGGCAGCGGATCACCGCGTGCACGGCTTTCGTCCCCTCGCCGATTGCGCCCACCAGCACGCCGCAACACTCTTGCGGATAGCTCTCCTCGGCGTGGCGGCGCAGATTATCCAACTCGGTTTCCGTAATCTTCAGCATCATCAAGGCGACTTGGTCATTCTTGCATGCCGCAAGTCAGGTCCACACTTCAGGCCGGCAAAGTCCGGAGCCGCGGGTTTTCCTGTAACGGCGTTCGCGGAATGCCTGCGAAATCGTAAAATCAAGATCAGGACTTTACGAATGAAACTGAAACTGCCCCCGGGCTCCTTTCGAGCGTATCTATTTGACTGCGACGGCACCATTGCCGATTCCATGCCGTTACATTATGCCGCCTGGACCGCGGCACTGGGAGAATGGAAGTGTGCATTTGAGGAAGAACTTTTCTATGCCTGGGGAGGAAAGCCCGCTGTCGAGATTATCTCCGAACTGAATGAGAGCCAGGGTCTGGCGATGCCGGTCAATGCCGTGGCCGAGCGGAAAGAAAGGCTGTACTACGAACTGCTCCCGCAGCTGAAAGCGGTTCCGGAGGTGCTGGAACACATTGCAGCCCAGGAAGGCAGCATCCCTTTTGCCGTCGTCTCCGGCAGCCGGCGGGACTCGGTAATCGCCTCGCTCACCACGCTGGGATTGCTCGACAAGTTCGCAGTTATCGTATGCGCCGGCGACTACGAAAAAAGCAAGCCACATCCGGAGCCGTTTTTGCTCGCCGCCGCCCGGCTGGGGGTTCCACCAGCACAATGCCTGGTCTTCGAAGACACGGAAATGGGAATTCAGGCCGCAACGGCCGCGGGAATGGCTTCCGTCATGGTGCCGATGCCTGCGGAAAGGCGCCTGTAGACGGCTGAATTCGTAGCACTGCCGGGACGGCTGGATTGTCACTGGTCAACGCATCAATGCTTTGCCGCACCCTTGATCTCTGAGAACGGAATGTTAAGTATCGGATATTTCCGCCACTCCTTGTAATCGAAGTGCCACCACTCGGTGGGATATACGGTGAAGCCCTCGTCTTCCATGGTCTTTCGTAAGAGCTCGCGGTGAGCGCGCTGTTCGGCGGTGCCGCCGGCATAATCGGGATGCGCGTTCTCGGAAAACTCGTCGTAGGTGCTGGGCATGGACATGGGCTGGTTGGTCTTCATGTCATAGATCGTCAGATCCACGGCGCATCCGCGGTTGTGGCGGGAGCCGCTGGCCGGGTCGGCCAGGTACGGATGATCCTCCGGCCGGGTGGCGTCCCAGAAGATCTTGGTGATGTACCAGGGACGGTAGCCATCAAAAATCAGGAGCCCATATCCCTGCTGATGCAGCTTGTGGTTGGCGCGTGCCACCGCCTCCGCCGCCGGACGCTCCATGAAGGCCCGCGCTTCGCTGTACACCGGGGTGTTCAGGAAGTTGTTTGCGGAGGCGTAATGGATGTCCAACTTGAGCGTGGGATCGATAGCAGTCA
Source organism: uncultured Terriglobales bacterium (assembly GCA_964619235.1). GTDB lineage: Bacteria > Acidobacteriota > Terriglobia > Terriglobales > Acidobacteriaceae > CAZUCM01. The sequence goes on along the minus strand of CAZUCM010000002.1, from coordinate 5,110 downwards.
GCTCCACCAGATCCGGCTTAAGAAAGTCGCCGGATTCCGCCGGGGGCTGGGCCTTCAGGGCTTCTCCACGCAGTTCGGCGACGGAGTGCAGCGGCTGGACCTTGAAGATTTGCGGCACTTGCTGGGCAAGTGTCGCACTAACGGCGAGAGCGGCGAAAAGAATCATTCTTCGCAACATGGCCCATAAGGATACAACATTTTTCCGGCCAGGATACTGTCCCAGCCGGGCGAACTCGCACATTCCCGTCCCGCCCGGGCCTGGGCGGGATGGCGCCAAATAAAAGCAGCCCCGAATGCCCCGAATGAATCCAATCTGGAGGTATATCTTATTGCGAGGTTATTGATTCATTGCCCCACCCCGCTTCAGCGCAGTCCGGCCAACCAACTGCCCAAAGCCTTAAGGATGATGTCGCGGCCGCCCTTCCGGCGCGCGGAGCCCGGGAAACTGTTGAGCGAGCGCAGACCTTAGGCGACTTCACCACCACCTGGCGTGTGCTGCCGATCAGCGCGCTGGCAACTGTCATTGGCGCTGTTTGCGCCTTCGTCGCGCTGGGATTGCTCAGGCTGATCGGACTGTTCACGAACCTCTTCTTTTACCAGCGTAGGGGCAGTTCTTTCGTTTCACCGGCCGGCAACCACTTGGGCTGGCTGGAATTGGCTGTGCCGGTGACCGGCGGACTGATCGTCGGTTTCATGGCGCGCTATGGTTCGGAGCGCATACGCGGCCACGGCATTCCGGAAGCAATTGAGGCCATCCTGCTGAAGGGTGGGGAGGTGGAACCGAGAGTAGCTTTCTGGAAGCCGGTTTCGGCCGCCGTCTCGATCGGATCCGGCGGTCCTTTTGGCGCCGAGGGACCCATCATTGTCACCGGGGGGGCGATTGGCTCCCTGATCGCCCAATTCTTCAGCCTGACCAGCGCCGAGCGCAGGACACTGCTGGTCGCCGGCGCCGCCGGCGGCATGTCGGCTACGTTCGCAACGCCTTTGGCGGCGGTTCTGCTCGCCGTCGAGCTATTGCTGTTCGAGTGGAAGCCCAGGAGTGTGATTCCAGTCGCCCTTTCCAGTGTTGCAGCCGCGGCCATGCGCCGCTACACACTCGGACCGGGACCGCTGTTTCCCGTCCCGCCGCATCAGGCCTTCCTCGGCCCGGGCGGATTGCTGGGGTGCGCCCTTCTGGGCCTTCTGGCCGGAGCGCTGGCGGCACTGCTGACCTTGGCTGTATATGCCGCCGAGGACGGATTTCGCAAGCTGCCGATTCATTGGATGTGGTGGCCCGCCCTTGGCGGACTCGTGGTCGGCATTGGCGGGTTGATCTTCCCGCAAGCACTGGGCGTCGGCTATGACACGATTGGCACGCTGCTCCAGGGGGAGGTGGCGACAAAGATCATCCTCGGCATACTGCTGGTCAAGTCCATCATATGGGCCGTATCGCTAGGCTCGGGAACCTCCGGCGGTGTGCTTGCCCCGTTGCTGATGATGGGCGGCGCGCTTGGCGCACTACTTTCCCCGGTGTTGCCCAAGGAAGGCATGGGATTCTGGCCCCTGGTCAGCATGGGAGCCATGCTGGGAGGCACGATGAGCTCTCCGTTTACGGGCGTGGTCTTCGCCTTGGAACTCACCCACGACTTGAACATGGCGCTGCCGCTGCTGCTTGCCGCCATGCTTGCCTACGGGTTCACCGTGCTCACCCTGAAGCGCTCGATCCTGACGGAAAAGATCGCCCGCCGCGGATACCATCTGAGCCGCGAATACGCGGTGGATCCGCTGGAAATCCTGTTCACCCGGGAGGTCATGCGAACCAACATCGCCGCTTTGCCGCTGGATACCACGCCGGCCGAAATGGCCGGGCACCTGCACACCAACCAGAATCATCATCGGCAGCGGCTGTATCCCGTGGTCGATCGTGATCAACACCTGATCGGCGTCGCTACGCATCACCAGATCCAGAGCTTATTGCGGGACGGAGACGGACGCAGTTTTTCGGAATTGATTCTGCACAATCCCGTACTCGCCTATCCGGATGAACCGCTGCGGGTGGTGGTCTCACGAATGGCGAAAACCGGACTGACCCGCTTCCCCGTTGTGGATCGAAGCGACGCCAGCAAGCTTCTGGGCGTAATCTCTCTCGGCGATATGCTTAAGGCGCGTTCGCTAAGTCTGGAAGCGGAAAACCGCCGCGAGCGCGTCCTGCGCCTGCGGCTGATCTTTCCTCTGGCCTCGCCAAAACGTACGAAGCCTTCGCCAAGCCCGATTGGCCGCCAAGCTAATTGAGGGGAACGAAAGCGTTCCCCTCAAACGATTCAACCCGCCCGATCAATCCCGTCTAGAAAGTGACGGTGACGGCAATCGGGAAGTCAGGGTGCAGGCGGTCGTATACGTAATACCCATCGTTGGTGTAGTCGATATACACATCATCGGTCTCGAACCAGTTGGGAGCCCACGTTTCCGGCCACGGATCGACAAAGGTAAACCAGAAGCCGTCGTACTGGAAGCGCGGCTGGCCGCCTACAAATACCAGCGGCAGGGCGGAGATACGGAAGAAATGCTCCCGCCCAAAGTATTGGTGAAAACGCCTGTCCGGAATCCGGTATCCGTTATAACCGCCGCGCTGGCTCCAGCTCTGATGCTCCGTCTTCCAGGACCCGGCGCTCGACTGCTCAACGCCGCTGCGCTCCTGCCTCTGGTGCTGGGGAACGCCGCTATGATGGACACCCCCAATGGTGGGGCCGTTGCTCTGCACTCCGCCGTGATAGGCGCCGCCATAGCTCTGCTGCGGTCTGGCCACCTGCTTTTGCTGGGGTCTGGGAGCCTGTTGCCGGGGCTGCTCTGCCGGTTTCGCTCTGTCATGATCGTTGTTTCCCTGATCATGTTGAGCGTAGGCAAGGGTGAAGACTCCGAACAGCAAAAACAAAATCGCTGCGCTGATACTGGTAGCTCGTTTCATTGAGATATGCTCCTTTTGCATGCGAGTAGTTCGGCGACGTTCCGTCGGCTGGAAATGTCCAGACTCCCATGAAAGGGGCCTGGCAACGAAGGTTCAATCAACTGTGCAGTCAACGAATCCTTATGGATCCGGGCGCTTCGGCAAGGCCACTTCTTCGGCCTCAGCGATCAGATTAGAGCATGGCGGCATACGGCTGGTCAAATTGCCGCGCCCTCTTCATACTCTGCGAACGCTATATCTGGCCGCAGGGCGATTGTGTTGCAGGATCAATCCTTTCCAACAAAACAACATCTCTTCTGCGCTCCCAGCGCGCATGGAAGCGAGATAAGGATGGCTCCGATACTGCTGTGGCGGCCGGACTCAAAGATCTTCCTGCGCCCTCCAGTTGCTGGGCGCCGCTCCGCTTATGGAGGAAGCATCGGATTCCGTCCGCGAAGGCGGCGCCGGCGAGTCACCCGTCATCAGCAAAATTGCCCACAAGAAAACCGCACCCAATACGAAAATCGCGGCCATTGCCGCCAGCCACAGGTAAGCGAAATGTCCCGGAGGCGCAACCAGCAGGATTGTTCCCGCCAGCATCCCACCCAGTGAAATAGACGCCGCAATGGTGAACAGCCAAATGCGATCCAGTGGACTTAGAGGCTTACGAATATTTATCCAAAGGCGATTCATGATCATGGTACCTCGTTTGTTGAGCCCCCTTCGAGGCAGCTGGCGTGCTGAGTCGCACAGCCGGGCAGCTATGCCAACCATCGATTCGCTTTGTCAGGGCGCGGCCGCGGCCGCGCCCTGAAGTTTTCAACATTTACCCGCACACGATTAGTGCGTTAAGTCAAAATCCACGGTTGCGTCGCCATGCACCGATATGATCTTGCTGGCGATTTTTTTGCCGGCGTGCCAGGCGATCGCCTTGTATTGCCCGTCCGGCACATTTCCCATCTTGTAGAGGCCTAACACCTCGTCGGACTCCGCATAGTAGGGCGTAGAGCTCACAATGATGAAACCTTCCATTTCCGGATGCACATTGCACAGAAGTGGAGCGATTCCGGGATGGTCGAACTGGTAACTTCGCTGTTGACCGCTGAGGAAGGTTCCCAGATTATGCGCCAGCTTTTTATCGCCTCCCACCGACGGCCAAAAAACATTGTGGGCCGGCGAATCTTCATTCTTAAAGACCACGGTTGCGCCCACCGGTACCGCGAGGATTCGCGGCGTGAATTTCATTCTCTGTTGCGACATGATGTACGGCTTTGAGGTAACCGCCACGGGCTGCGGGGATGCGTTCGCCGACTCAAGATATACAATCGACGACCCCGGAGAACCCGCCCTGACAACTCCGCTTACCGACCCGGCATGGGTCATAATCGAGCATGCAATTACCGTCACCACCGCAGTGATCAAATTACGCTGCATATGCGAAATCTCCTGAATGGATTTTGCCGTCTCACGGCATACGGTGAACGTTGCCGCGTATACCTGTTGGGTGCGCTTTGCCGGCGATGCGCTTCGACTTCCGCCCAGATATGCCCGAAGCTTAACGTGCTGTTGACACTGGTGACAGGATTGTCACTTTTGGAAGCATTTTGAAGGGCGTTCCGCCCAGTCCGGCACTTGCGAAGTCGTGCGCATGCCGGCGCCTCCATGGATCGACGCATTCAACGTTCGGCGAATGCGGGTTGGTATTACACTGAAAACCATGCGGCTTCGTAAGCAGGCGGGCCCCGGCTCCGGCGGCATATCCCCTGTCAGCAATTGGCGGCGAACCACGGCGGTTGTTCTAGCGGGCTTTTGCGCCTTTGTCGATCTCTATGCGCCGCAACCGCTGCTGCCGCAACTGGCCCGGGCCTTCCATCAGTCGCCAGGACATGTCAGTTTCCTGATGACCATCTCGACGTTGGGCGTGGCGCTGGCCGCGCCTTTTGTAGGTTCGATTTCAGACCGCTGGGGGCGCAAGCGGATCATTGTGCCGGCGGCGCTGCTGCTAACTTTGCCAACCTTGCTGGCCGCTACTTCCACCAGTTTCGGCCACTTGATGTTCTGGCGCTTCTGGCAGGGGTTGTTCACTCCCGCCGTTTTTGCCGTGACCGTTACCTATGTCAATGAAGAGTGGGAAAAAGGCGCGGGGGCGGCGATGTCTGCAAGATCGGAAGAGCACACGTCTGAACT
>CAZUCM010000001.1:4720-27560 GCA_964619235.1 uncultured Terriglobales bacterium | reverse complement strand
TGCAGACCATGGTGGATGTGGGACTGGGATATATTCATCTGGGACAATCGGCGACCACCCTCTCCGGCGGCGAGGCGCAGCGCATGAAGCTGGCGCGCGAATTGAGCAAGCGGCAGACCGGACGCACCCTCTATCTGCTGGATGAACCCACCACCGGGCTGCACTTCGACGATGTCAAGCAGTTGCTGGACGTGCTGCACCGCCTCAGCGATCTGGGAAACACGGTGATCATCATCGAACACAATCTGGATGTGATACGTAACGCCGATTGGATCATCGATCTCGGCCCCGAAGGCGGCGAAGATGGCGGCCGGCTGGTCGCCCAGGGAACGCCGGAACAGGTGGCCCGCAATAAGAAGTCGTATACCGGACAGGCGCTGGCGGAATACGCGCGCCGTTGGTCGTCGGTCACCGGCCGCCGGACGGCAAATCACAGTTGAGCCCTCCGGTTGACGACTGCCGCTACGCTGCCGGCTCTCTCAATTCCCCGGGCGAGAGGTGATCCACGAAGCACCACACCCAGCTTTCGCCCGGCTCAATGGACCGCATCAGCGCATGTTGCGAGTCATGGAAATGCTGGAAGGCGTGCTTGTTCTTTGAAGAATCGCAGCATCCAACGTGGCCGCATGTCAGGCACATACGCAGATGAACCCAGCTGTCCCCGGCCTCCACACACTCCCGGCACACATGCTGATCCGTTTCGGTAACTCGAATCTGGTCGAGATGGCTGCACTCAGGTGGCATACGTTTCTCCTCGGCAATGCCGCGGGGGAACGGCACAGCCCGGCGGGTCTATCACGCCTGTTCCGTACCGCGGCTGAAAATGCCGCTGCTTATCATGATGCGGACCCTGCGATTTAGGTTGATGCGCAAAGAGATTGGTACAATCGGGTTAGCCTATGGCTCCAGAATCCAACTTCCCGCCGCCCGCCGCTGTGCCCGGCCCGCCGGCGCCCGCCGCCGAGGGGGCCGATGGCGGGAGCGGAGTGGTGCGCGACACGGTCGCCTCGCTCGATCTGCGAGAGTCCGGCGCTCCGCCCTGGAGCTGGTCGGACATCATGCTGATCGCGATGATGGCCATTTTTTCCAGCGTCCTGGCAATGGCCGCGGCCTACTACATCTGGGCGCGCGAGGGTGGAAAAGGCATCAAGTCGCTGACCTCCAACGTGTGGGTACTGGTGCCGGCGCAAATCGTGGGTTATGCGATTACCTTCGTCTTCATGTATCTGCTGGTGACTCGCTTTTATCACCTTCCGTTCTGGCGCGGGATCCGGTGGATCTGGCCCCGGTCCCTGGCCAGTGCAATCAAGTTCCCGATCATGGGTCTGGCCTTGGCGTTCGGGATTGGCTTTCTGCAGCGGCTGCTGCCTATGCCGCAGCAGGTACCCTTCGATCGCCTGTTCAAAACGGTCGCCGCCGTTCACCTGATGGCCGTATTCGGAACCCTGGTGGCCCCTTTTATGGAGGAGCTGTTTTTTCGCGGCTTTCTCTATCCGGTGCTCAGGCGATGGGGAACGGCAGTGGCGATCCCGGGCACGGCCGCAGTCTTCGCCTTTGTGCATGGCGCCCAGTACGGGTGGGCCTGGAGCGCGGTATTACTGATGTTTCTGGTCGGCTTGACGCTGACCGTTGCCCGCGCCTGGACCGGTTCGGTGGCCCCCGGATTTCTCATCCACGTCGGCTACAACCTGACGCTGTTTGTGGTGATGTACATGGCCACCGATCATTTCCGGCACCTGGAAAGGCTGTGAAGCCCGTGCTATTCAAGATTCTTGGCGGTTTTGCCATCGTGATGTTTTTCGTTTGACTGATCGCCGTGCTCCAGGGCTGGAGCAAGAACAACGCGGCGAACCGGATGCTCGGCCTGCTTTTCCTGGCCGCCTTTGGCATCGCGGCCACATGGGGCATGCGGACGTTGCTGGGCCGGCCTCATCACTAAGCGCAAGCCGCGAGATGGGCGCCGGAACCCGGCTGATCAGGATTCCCGCTCGTATGGCCCGAGAAAACGCTCGCCGTTGAAATGAATCAGATGGGTTGGAGCATCGGCCACCCAGACCTCCGTCTCCCAAGAAATGTCTCCGAGGTACCTCATCATCGCTTGCCTGTCGAGAAATGCGGTGACAAAGACAAGACCCGCCGTGCAACCCTTGAACAGGGTTTTCAATTCACCGTGCCGCTTCGGATTCACCGGTCCATGGCTCGTTACCGCCTCAATTAGTACTAACCAGTTCTTGTTCGGCTCGTATACGATGACATCCGGCATTTTTCCGTGCGTCTCAATTGCCACACCGAGAGAATTCAATGCCGGCTCGTCGAAATGAGCCCATTTTTTGTCCGTATCGCCAACGTAAAGGAGCCTGCCACCACTGGTGAAAAGCTCGCAGAAGTCCGTGATGATCTTCTTAACCAGCACGTTCTGGCCGCCCGGCGATAACGTGATTTTCTTTCTCTTTGCAATCTGGATGGGAATGCGCTTCATTTGCCGCTCTTGCGCATATCGTTTTCTTAATGTCCCAGCGGATGCCAAATAGGCCTTCAGGCCCTTCTTCCATCCTGTCGTGCCGTATTTCTTCAACAACCCAAGCACGCCGGGTTCAATTTGATAGACGGCATAGGGGCTGTTGGTCGGACGCTCAGGGTCGTCCGGATTAATGCTCACGACACCCGCGTCAAGAAACTGATGAATGGTTTGGCGACGTACCGTTTCACGAGTGTTTGGCGCATATTTCTTGCCGTAGTTGACTTGAAAGAACTCCATCATCGGCGTGATGCCCCGGAGTGGCGCCTTCGCATCCGCCCACGGCGTTTCAGGCCTCAGGTCAAGCAGCGCAAGCAGCGATAGTGCCGACCGCTCATTCTGCTGCTCGCGCGGCAGCCCAAGGTCTCTAAGGACACCGAGTGCTTCATTGATTCTCTTCTTTGCCTTAACTGGTTCTGCAATACCTGTTGCGTCCGGCAAGTTGAGTGCCTCCTCGACGTAGGAATCGATAATCTCCTGCTCAGGGAACCGGTCTCCGATTCTTGAGCCCAGCGCCTCCAGCTGTGAGCGCGTTGGATACTTCAGATTTCTAAGGTCAGTTGCGTTAACTTGAGTGTGTCCACTGAACTGTCGAAAATACAAATCGACCAATGTCGAATTGAGAAATGCAGCAAGACCTTTTGCGAGTGCGTGCGGTAACCCGCCACCCTGCCGGTGGAAATAATTGAGATGGTTCTCAAACCCCACCTGTTCCGCTTCGATACGGCCTGGATCGTAGAGCGCGGCAACGATACGCCGGCTTTCTTCTTTTGAAGAGAAGCGCTTTACGAGCACGTACATGCCCCTGGAAACAAGCAGTTCCTGAGCGCCGGGCAACAGCACCATGGCTTGCGCTTTCTTTCCGGCAGGCTTAGGCCACTTAACGAAGCCATCTTCAAAATTGAGCGGATAAATGAGGGGGACGGTATTCGCTTCCGGATGAGCACGCAACAGTGGCGTTGCACGAAAATCAACCACACGGCCGGTAGAAACCTCGAGATGGTGCTCTTTCAAGGTCCAATATAGCCGCCCCATTTGCTCGGCAATGGACGCCCCAAGCTCATCGGGGACAATGTGAATGAAGCATTCCGGGTCACCGGGGCGAACAAGTTGCTCGTGCGCAATTTCCCTTAGAGCCGAAGACTCGTCTTCCGGGCCGGAGCTCAACGATATGGTCACCTTGGCGTCTCTGGTCCCGCCTTTGACACCGTAGAAAATAACGTTTTCCTGCAATACGTCATCTTCCTTAAACGCATCCTGCCGAGACTCGAACAGGTGCACGCGGCGAATTGCGAGAGTATCCAAAAGCAGCTTCCGAAAGGGCTTAAAATATGGGCCATTACAAAAGCTACGTGGCGTAATCGCCACTAGCTCTCCGCCTTCAGCCAGCAGCATGAGGACGACGGACAGGAATGCCGTGTATAAGTTGGACGTCTCAACGCCGATTTCTCTCAGCACCAATCGCGTCTCGGAAGCGCTGTTGATCTTCTTGTACGGTGGGTTAAGGATGGCACAGTTGAATCGCTCAACGGATGCAAACATTTCCTGCCTAAGCTTGCGTGCGCCATCCTCAATGAAATCCTGGCCTAGCAGCTCAGCTCCAAACTGAACGCCAACACTCTCACAGGCCTCTTGGCATTGAGCCATCGTGCCCCTGAGGTAATCCGTTAACGCCGGATCTATCTCGTAAGCCGTCGCATGAATGGTTTTGGGCTTAAGCGCGCGCGCGCACATCTCGCTCACAAACGCTGTGGTAAGTGAACCGACTCCGGCCCCGGCATCGAGGAGAAAAAGTTTGTCCGCTTTGGCCTGGAACATCGAGGCCATCAGCCGCGCTGTCGCCGGCGGAGTCATAAACTGACCCAGCTCAGCGCGGCGCTCCGGATCGAGCTTTCGGTTTGCGTCTAGCCGGAAAAAGTCGACGGCATCGACCAGCACATGGTTTGCCATTAGATCCTGCTCCGAAATCCTAGTACGGAGCTCACCCCGTGTAAACAGATCTTCTCATCCCGTCTCTGACAAGGCATCAGGGACGGGCGCTGGCAGCGGCCCGGCCGCGCCAAGCGGAGCCGTGTACAATTATAGGCAAGCACCTGATTAACGCACTCAGCAGCCAGCACCCACCCGGCAAGTTCAGGGTTCCTTGGTGCTTGTTGCCCGTGGCACGCGGCTCGGATAGGGGAGGGTGGGGGAGAATGGCAGCAAAACCCGGTCGGGCACTGCGCCTGTACCAGTCCATCGGCGCGGTTCGCACCGGCATTATTATCTTGCTCATCGTGGGCATAGTTTCCGCCGCCGGGACCGTGATTCTGCAACGGCCGCTCACCAGTCCGGAAGACATGGAGCGGGCCTACTCTCCGCAGGTATTGCGCATCCTGGACGGCACCGGGCTTACCGACGTCTACCACGTCTGGTGGTATCTGGCGTTGCTGGCGCTGCTGGCGATCAGCATCATATGCGCTTCGATCGAGCGCTGGCCAAACGCCTGGAAATTTTACTCGCGGCCTTACCGGCGGACCGACGCCGCCTTCCGCGTCACCCTGCCTCTCCGCCGGTCTTTTCCGGTCGACGAAGCCGCGCAAGCGCTGGATACGGTTGAAAGCGTCTGGAAACGGCATGGACTCAAGCCTGAGCGCACGGTGGAGCGCGAGGAAGTTGCCCTTTATGCCGAAAAAAGCCGTTACGCGGTGCTGGCGGTGTACGTGGTTCACGCCAGCCTGCTGCTGATCATGCTGGGCGGAGTCACCGACAGCATCTGGGGATATAAAGGCTACGTCGCGCTGATTCCCGGCGCCCCCGCCATAACCGAGATCGAATTGCGCGACAACACCGTGCATCGGCTGCCGTTCGCGCTCCGTTGCGATGATGCCGGCCAGGAAAATTACACCGGGCAATTTTCCATGATGCCCAAACGCTGGTGGTCGAAATTGACCGTACTGGAAAACGGCCGCGAGATCGAGCACAAGGAAATTGCCGTCAACGATCCGCTGGTCTACCGCGGCGTGCGGTTCTACCAGTCCGGCTACGGAACCAGCGCGGAGTTGCGGAAGGCGCGGCTGGCGGTACTTACGGCGCAGGACACCCAAACTCCGGAGGCCTTCAAGCTGACGGCCAATCAGAGCGTTCAGCTGCGTGACGGCGCAACCGTCACGATGATCAAGTTCATCTCCGACGCCTTTCCGATGGATCGCGATCTGTATCAGCGGTCCAAGGAATTGGGGAATGCGGCCATCAAACTGGAAGTGACCAGGGACGGCCAGACGCAACCGGTATTCCTGTTCCGCACGGAAGAGGCGGCTCCGGGCGATCTCACTCTTACCGGTCCCTATGACGCGCAGGGCAATGCGGTGTCCGACATGCCATACCGGTTTCTGGCATCGCTGGACCTGGCTCCGTTTACGGGCCTGCAGGTTTCGCATGAACCCGGCGAGTGGATCGTCTGGGCCGGATGTCTGCTGATGGCGACCGGCCTGGTCTTGTCCTTCTGGGTTCTCCACCAGCGCTATTGGGCAGTTGCCGTACACGACAAAGAAGGCCGCCTGGTGCTGTGGCTGGGCGCCGCCTCGAACAAGAAACGCGAAACCTTCGAGGCACGTTTTCAGGAGATGGCAAGCGAGATTGAAACGGAATTGAAGAAGCCTGGTGAAAGCGCCCCGGCCACCGGGGCGCGGCCAGAGTAGCCCAGGGTGGAGCGTAGCGGAACCATGGGTCAGCGTCGCAGGACGAGCGGTACAAACGGGTAAATGAGGCGCGGCCGCTTAGGCGGCATGTTACATCATTGGAGGAAAGCGAATGGCATCACGCACAACGCAAGTCAACGCTGCAGGGACGCAGCCGTCTGCCACGAAAGGCAATGGGCTGATCGCGGTGGTACTCCTGGGTGCGGTATTCCTCCTGTTTATGGGCTTTCTCAATGTGGTCAAGGCCGGCCACCTGCTTTCGGAGAGCAACTTTCTGTTCGGCGCGCTGATCTGTTATGCGGCGGCGGCAGCGTTGTACATCGGCTTTGGAATCACCGGCAAGGAGCGCCATGTGCGCGTGGCCTCGCTGATGAGCATCGTGGGATGGGTTTTCAATACCCTGGCCGTCGGCCATCGCTGGTATGCGGCGGGCCATCCGCCATTCGCCAGCGTGTACGAGATGCTGCTCTGCTTTGTCTGGACGCTGGCGCTGCTTACCCAGTTTGCCGAACGCAAGTACGGAGTGAAGCTGATCGGCAGTGTGACCATGCCAATCGCCGTCACCGGAGTGGTCCTGATGCAATTGCTGCCCTCCGAGGTGCGTCCGCTGGTGCCGGCGCTGCAATCGACGTGGTTGCACGTACACGTCACGCTGGCCATGCTGGCGTATTCGGCCTGTGCGCTCAGCTTCGCCCTGGCCATGATGTTCCTGATCAAGGATGGATTGAATACCGACACTTTTCTGGCGGTCACCAGCGGATTCTCGACCGTGCTGTACGGAGCGTTGCTGATTACGCGCTTCGAAAAATGGGGCGGACTGAATGTCGTGGCCTGGGACTATGCCCGCCGGGAAGAGATTTTTCTGGAGCGTGGAGTGCGTCTGTTCGTAACCATCCCGGACCTGGGCTGGCTGTTCACGCTGGCCTTCGCCGCCGTGGCAGCGCCGCTGGTGCTATACGTCATCGGCCGGGTGCGCCACGAGACCAACCTGATCCTGGGCGCCAATCGCGCCGTATTTATCGGCATCCTGATGCAGGTGATCGCCCTGGTGGCGTTTATCACCCGCAGCCAGAGTGGAGGCTATCCTTCGGCGATGGCCGAGGGCGTGTATCCGACCAGTTTGCCGGCCAGTCCATTTATCCTTTCGGGAATCATCGCCAGCATCTTCGCCTTCCTGCTGTACCTGATGTTGCATTGGCGGCGGGGCGATCTGGAACGCCTGTTGCCCAGTACGGACGTATTGGACCGCGTGACCTACAAGACCGTGGGAATCGCCTTTCCGCTTTTGACGCTGATGATCGCCACCGGCGCCTATTGGGCCAATCGCACATGGGGCTCGTACTGGAGCTGGGACCCGAAGGAAACCTGGGCGCTGATCACCTGGCTGGTGTATGCCGGGTACCTGCATATGCGCATCACCCGCGGCTGGCGGGGCCGGCGCGCCGCCTACTTCGCCATCTTCGGTTTCGCCGTGGTGATGTTCACCTTCTTTGGCGTCACCTACCTGCTGCCCGGCCTGCATGCTTATGCATGAGGAGTTTTGCGACAGCCATTAATTCCCGTCGAGCGGCGCCGCGCGTGAACTGACGTTCTGCTTGGCCTCGTGGTATTCGCTCTCCGTGTTTACGGCCCAGATGTTTTCCTTGCCCGTTTCTCCGGCGATGATGTTATCCACCGCCACCATGGCGGTCAGCATCGAGTGGTCCTGATTGTTGTACTTGTGCATGCCATTGCGGCCAATCAGAAACAGGTTGGGAAAACCGTCCAGATAGCGGCGGAGCTCGTCAAAGCGGGCATATGCGCCGAAATATGCGGGATAGGTCTTCGGCATGCGGGCGACAGTGCTGTCGAGCACGTCGGCCCGGTCAATGATATCGATCTTTGACAATTCGGCAATTGCCAGCTGCGCCATCTCCGCATCGGGCATATTCCACAGTTCGTCGCCTTCATAGCAGAAATACTCGGCGCCCAGCCAGACCTTGCCCGGATCCGAAACCAGATAAGGACTCCAGTTGTTGAAAACCTGAAGGCGCCCCACCAGCACGTCCGGTTCCTGTATGTAAATCCAATTATCGGAAATCAGCTTACCGAAACGGTCTCCCGGTTCGCGAATCTTCAGCTTGTTCAGCAGCAGCCCGACGGCAACGAAATCGCGGTACTGCAGGCCTTCGGCAATCTCGCGAACTTCCGCGGGAACATCGGTGGGCAAGGCGCGCACCAGCTCCTGCACCGAGGTGGTCGAGAAGAAAAAATCTCCGGCATAGCGGCGGGAGATTCCGTCCGTTCCCTTGCCGTTGACGGCGGCGACTCTGCCGTTTTCGATCTCCACACCGGTGACATCGAATCCGGTGACGATTTCGCCGCCCAGGGCAACGATCTTGCGGGCAACTTCCTCCCACATCTGGCCGGGGCCGAATTTGGGATAGAGGAACTGCTCGATCAGGGAGGTTTCGGTGCCTTTTTGCGCAATGTCGGCCTTGTCCGCGCCCACCGCCTGTTTCACGAAGTGAGCCAGGGCTTTGCGGATGGAAAGCCCCTTGATGCGTTGTGCGCCCCATTCGGCGTTAATGTGGCCGCAGGGAACGCCCCAGACCTTCTACGTGTACGATTTAAAGAACGTCAGGTACAGCTCGCGACCAAAGCGGTTGATGAAGAACTGTTCCAGGTTATCGACCTGCCGGATGGGAAACAGCACGCTCTTGAGGTAGCTGCAGCCGATACGCACGGTGCGCCGCACTCCCAGTTTTCGCAGCGTATCGAAGGTCAACTGAACGGGATATTCGAAAAATCTGCGCAGAAAATAAATACGCGATTTGCGCGAGCGGACCAGCATGCGAAGGTCTATCGTCTCCGCCTCCCCGGCCGATTCCAGGGGCATCTGCGCCAGCCACCAATCCATCACCCGGTCGCTTTTGGAAAAAAAACGGTGGCCGCCGATGTCCATGCGATTGCCCTTGTACTCAATGGTGCGGGAGATGCCGCCCATGTAGGTGCTGCGTTCCAGCACAATGGGACGAATGCCCGCACGAGTCAGCAACTCGTAGGCGGCGGTCAGCCCGGCGGGACCGGCGCCAATGATTACCGCGATTCGGTTCGACAATTGCATCTGACTCTTACTTTAATGGAAAACGTCCCGAGGCTGCTCCAGCGATTGATGCCAGGACGCCATTGCGCAGGGCGGAATCGAGCCTTCCGGCGAATCCCGCCTCCCGGCCGCACCAGCTCTGCAACCGCCGCCGCCCTAGTCTTTGAGTTCTCCGAAGACGCTATGCCAAATCCGCAGGCCTTCCAGGTATTTGGCGCGCCATTCCTTCTGGGATTCCGTCCAGCTGTTATCGACCGTCCACGCCTCTCCCAGAGCGGCGCAGATTTCACCGAAGCAGTCGTGGTAGGTACTTCCCCGCAGCGGAACATTACGAAGCGCCTGGCAGAATCCATCGGTCAGGATCATCCCGTCTCTTTCGACATCGAGATCCTTCCAGATATCATGCGGATTCCGCTCCTGGCGCACCAGCGGGCCGCCAAACGAGATGAAGTCGCCAAGCTGCTGGGCGATTCGATTGATCACGTATCCGGCCCAGATATCGTCATAGCGGCCGACATAAGGACTCAAAAAGTAAGCCGGCAAAACATCGCGGACAAGGGAGGTGTTCTGCGAATTGAATGGCGACCAGGTGCCGGGCTGCAGGGCGAAGTTACCGTCCCAGTGCGGTTTGTAACCGCGAACCACCGGCTGGCGATGCATGCGAGTCAACGCGTCAATATCGGGATTATCGAGCCAGAACCCGGCATTCACCGCGATGCGGCCTTTGCCGCGATGGCAGCTGAAGAACGAGTCCGCCTCCGTCCAGCGCTGCCGTTGCGGATACCCGCGATGGTAAAAACGGACATTGTCATCCGCCTCAAGAAACCCGCAGACGTTAAAGAAGCCGGAAGTGGAAGACCAGACGGGCAGTTCCCGAACCGATCCGGCGGCGTTGTGCAGGCCGACGAAGTCCTCACCCAGAACAAAGTTATCGTCATCAATCGTGATAACGACTTCCGCGCCTCGCTCATAGGCCAGAAGCATCCCGATATTCCGCCGCTGAATGGAATCGAACTTCAAGTGGCTCCACAGCTCGGGAAAACGGTCCATGTACTTCTGCTGCGCCGGGATATCCAGATAGGAACAAGGGTAAAGCGGCTCAATCGTCCGGCAGAATTCGGCCGTTTCCGTAGGGCTCTTGCGGTCGCCGATGACGAGGAACGAAACTTCCTGATGGCCAAAATGCTGTGCATTTTCCGCATATTGCCGAAGCAGTTTCGGAACATTGATCGTCGTCGTGACGATCGCAGTCTTTTTCATCAGCCGGCCCTCCCGCCCAGTTCAGCGATATTCACGACAATGATAGCTCTACAAGTTTGGCGTCCGGTTGAGGATACCTCAACCGTCCGGCCAATGCCGGCCGGCTCAGTAGCGCTGTTCGCCAATCGCGTAGAGGAGCAAGTTGACTTCATCCAGCTTGTCCGGAGAATGGTCCCAATCCAGCAAAGTCGACCGGGGAAATGCCGGGAGCCCAAGCGCCAACAGACGCGCCGGGCCGCAGGCCTCAGCCGCCTGTTCGATCTCGCGGTTTGCCGTCAAAGCCCGGCAGTATTCAATTTTGGCCGTGGGACTCCAGGGCGCCAAGGCGACGGCAGAGGTGGCATGTTGCAGGGCGGCCTCCCAATGACCGTCCTCCATTGCCAGCCGCGCTATCAGGGCCTCGGTTACACCCGCGTCGATATCTTCGGCCTTCTTTGTCCGATACACAAGCGTGTGCGAATCGATGCCTTCAAACAAATTGTTCCGGGCATGATTGCATTCGACTCTGGCTAAAGCAATATCTCCATTGGCAACCAGGGCGCGGCAATATTGCAGATGTCCATCGAGGCTCGGCCATATTTCGGTAGCCGTTCTGGCGTGCGCGAGAGCGTCCTCGAAGCGGCCCTGGCTCAGAAGTTTTCTCGCCGCGGCCGTCTCGGTAAATGCCGCGGTCACGCGGGTATCAAAATCCCCGTTGAGTACCAGCATTGCGCTGCCGGCAAGGCGGGCCACCGGCTCCGCCTTGGTGAACGGATAATACCGCTCTCCGAGGAGTGCAAAGTTGGAACGAAGCGCAAAACTGCTGAGGATCACCGTGCCCTGCATGTGCGCGGGAACCGGGTCGTGGAACCAATAACCGATCGGGGTACAGGGCACGCCATAGGCTCGGGGGTCATTCTGATACTCGGTAACCAACCAGCACGGCCCGGGGTGCTGTTCCATGTACTTCCTGGCTTCCTTATAGGCCTCGCCCCAATCGCTCATAGGCAGGAGCCGGTATAAGTTGGCGGAGCCGCCCCACATCTCATTGGCGTACGAGAGGTAATTGGGAAAAGCGTGCAACGACGCTGCCGCGTGCAGCACAATCAGACAAGGCACGGCGATTCGAACCCAGCGTACCCGCCGGGCCATTTCCACGCATCCACCGCCAACCAAAACCAGAAGAAAGAACTGCATGGGGAGCAAATGGCGGATGCCGCTATCCATGTGGCTCAACAAACATACCAGCAGGTAGAAACCGGCAGGCAGCGCAAGAAACAACACCTCCCGCCGATGTTGCCGGAAAAGGGCGGCAGCCGCGAATGCGGCGATGAACACCAGCACCAGAAACGGCAACGTGTATTTGATGGACATGGCAAGCGGAAAGAAGTACCACGGCCCATGCGACCAGAATCTTCCAAGGATGAAGGTGCCCCAGGGGCTGCTGCCCTGCGCCATGCCCGTTGCTTCTCCCAGACCCGCAAGATAGGCTTCCGGCAGCAGGTGAAGCTTGGCAAACATCACGAGAGCGCCGTTCCGCGAATTCCACTGGAGAAATGGCGACTCCGGCAACAACACGCTTCCGTCCCGGCGGGCGGTAAAATGGCAGCCATAGGCACACCAGATTACGCCGGCCGCCACGACCATGATCAGGCCCGCGGCCAACAGGTTGCGAATCGCCACGCGTTTCCACGGCCGCCGGACATGCCGGTGCAGGCGAGCGTCAAAAACGACAAGCAGACAAAGCATGGGCAGGATCAGAACGCCGGAGTGCTTCGCGATCAGCGTCAACCCGGTTGTCGCACCAGCAAGCAGCAGGCGCAACGCCGTCGGCTTCCGCATCCATAAATAAAGCGCATAAACGGCAAGTGGCATTGCCAGGGTAACCGCCATGTCGGTGGTAACCAGAGCGCCATGCGCGAGCACTGTGGGATCGAAAACAAAGAGAAGGGTTGCGATCAAGGCGGCGGCAAACCCGAACATCCGCCGCGTCACCGTCCAGAGAAGAATGCAGGCTCCCAGGGCAAAGACGGACATGGCGGTGCGGGCCAAAAACAACGCTTTCGGCCAATCCTGACTGTACAACCAATGAATCGCAGCAGGCGCCTCATCTCCGCGGTTACGATAGGCCAGATCGCAGTTCACCGAAAGGTGTTGCGTGAGAAGCGCGGAACCCGCAACGAATCTGGCAAGCGGCGGATGTTCGAAGCCAAAACCGAAATCGCCGCATTTCAGCACGCGGTAGCTGGCATACATGTGAGTAGCTTCGTCGACGGTCTGCGACAGACGCTGGTTCTTGTGAAGTAATTGGCCGAGCAATAAAGCGCATAGCAGGGGGAGAATCACCCGCCCCAGCCTGCCGTATGTATCCAGAGGCAGCCGTCGAGGGGCGGCTGCCGCCCTGGAATTATCGTTCGCAACCCCAACCGGCCGCTCCAGAGTCGTGGCCGGGCCGGCAGTATTGGCGACCGGCAGCTCAGGTTGTGAGTCGGTGGGACCGTAACTAGGGCTCATTCGTACAAAAATCTCCTGCATACGAAAAAGTCGTGCGGTGATCGGAACGAGACACTGTCATCTCCGGCAAGACCGCACAAGGTGTTGACGCAATGGGTGCACCGGCCAGCCAAGGGGCTCCGGCAGAAACCAAGCCGCCACCACCGGAAAGTCCCGCTGCGCCAGTGCGATTCCTCAAGTGTACACGGTAAGACAGCCCGCCCGCTCCCGCGAAGGCGGCTTGTCCGGCTTGATTCAGCATCCACGCAATGAGCGAGGCAGAATACAATCTTTACCCCAACATCCATCCCCGGACATCGCCCTATATCCGCCGCAGTGGCTCCAGAAATGGCGGTTACGCGACCGATTCCTCATTTGGCGAGGTTTTGAGCAAAGGGGCGCGGGCAAGACTCCAAATAATCCGCCCTGCCAACGGTGAATTGCCGAAACGGTACACTCCGCCCGCAATCACCTTCCACTGCATGGATACCATCAATCGTTCCAGAGTGACGGGAGCGAAAAAGTTCACGTGCTCGTGCATGACGGTTAGAGCGCCAACTTCCAGGAGGGAAAGCGTCACCTTTGGCCGGGCCACTCCCAGGGCGATGTGCTGCACCAGGCGTTTGGCCCAAGCGGCGCAACCGCTTGGCGACTCCCAGGGAACTTCCACAAACACCAGAGTCCCTTCCGAAGCAATCGAGGCGATCTGCCCCAGAAACTGCCGCGGCGAAGAGACGTGCTCCAGAACGTTACTGGTGACGATCAGGTCGAAACCCTTCGTAGAAATACAATCCTGTAACGATCGTTTCTGGACACCGGGGAGGGGCTCAACGGAAGAAATGTCATAGACGCAGGCCTCCCCACCCGGTATCAAATTCTGAACCAGTTCTCCCCGCGCACCGCCAAAATCAAGCACGCTTCGGACCCCGCAAGGGCGGATATGTTCGGAAAAGATACGCGCGAAAATTGCCCTTCTTCTTCTCACTGTCTCGGGAGACGAAAGCGAGGCGTTGAAACGTTCGGTGTACCACGGCTCAAACGAGTGCCGCAGTTGCTGATACTGGGATTCGCGATAGCCGGCGTACAGTTTCCCCTGCTCCTCGTCGCCCAGACGAGGATTGTAAAACTTGAACTGGCATGCCTGGCATTCCAGCAACTCGACCGCAAAAGGTTTACGATCCCAAATCCGGTGTGCCAGGAAAGGCGCAACGACCCCTTTCCGCCTTTTTGTGATCGTTTCCCCGCAAACTAAACAGCTGGCAGCTCTCTCCATAATTCCGGATAGTATACACAGGCTGAGCCGGGTATTCACCAGGAATGTCCCCATGGTTTAGACTGAATTCTAAGGAATACGACATCCGAACCAATCTGTGGCAAGGGAGAGCGGCGCATGAAGGTGGTCGTACTGTGCGGCGGACAGGGAACCCGCTTACGTGAGGAAACCGAGTTTCGTCCGAAGCCATTAGTCGACGTTGGCGGACGCCCGATTTTGTGGCACATCATGAAGATATACGCCCACTACGGCTTTCGGGATTTCGTGCTTTGCCTCGGCTATCGCGGCAACATGATCAAAGAATACTTTCTGAATTACGAGGCGATGAATAACGACTTCACCATCTGCCTCGGCGAAAAGTCGAAGATCAGTTACAACGAAATGCACGAAGAACAGGGATTCCAGGTGACGCTGGCGGATACCGGCCCGGAGAGCATGACCGGCGGCCGCCTGAAGCGCGTCCAGAAATACGTGGATGGCGACACCTTTATGCTGACCTACGGCGATGGACTGGCGGACATCGACCTTAACAAACTGCTGGCCTTCCATAAGCAGCACGGCAAACTGGCTACGGTAACCACCGTGACGCCCAGTTCGCGCTTCGGCATCGTGGAAGTGAACAACCATGGGCAGGTACGCAAGTTCCTGGAGAAGCCCCGTACCGAGAACCCCGTCAGCGCCGGATTTTTCGTCTTCCAGCGGGGGATTTTCGACTACCTGGAAGGCGACGATTGCATCCTGGAGCAGGCCCCTATGCAACGTCTGGCCGCCGATGGGCAACTGATGGCCTATCAGCACAACGGATTCTTCCAGGCCATGGACACCTATCGCGAATACGCTCTCCTGAACGGCCTGTGGAACAAAAATGAAGCCGCCTGGAAGGTATGGTAATGGACGCAAATTTCTGGCGTGACCGCCCAGTCCTCGTCACCGGCGCCACCGGCCTGCTCGGCGGCTGGCTGACCCGCCGCTTGCAGGAGTGCGGAGCCTCCGTAGTCTGCCTGGTCCGCGACTGGGTCCCGCAATGCGAATTGGCCCGCACCGGTTTGATCAATTCGGTCACGGTGGTGCGCGGCGCCATCGAGGATCGCGAGTTGATCGAACGCAGCCTGGGCGAGTATGAAATCGATGTGGTCTTCCATCTGGCGGCGCAAACCATCGTCGGCATAGCCAACCGCAATCCGATTTCGACCTTCGAAAGCAACATTGCCGGCACCTGGAACGTATTGGAAGCCTGCCGCCGCTCCCCCAAGGTGCAAGCGATTGTGATGGCATCCTCGGATAAGGCCTACGGCGACCAGACGGTGCTGCCGTATTCGGAAGATATGCCGCTGCAGGGCCAGCACCCGTACGACGTGAGCAAGTCCTGTGCCGACCTCATCGCCCAGGCCTATGCCCACACCTACGGCCTGCCGGTGTCCATTACCCGTTGCGGGAACTTTTACGGTGGCGGCGACCTGAACTGGAATCGCGTGGTCCCGGGCACGATCCGCTCCATCCTGCGCGGCGAACGGCCGGTGATCCGCTCCGATGGCCACTTTGTGCGCGACTACTTTTATATTGAGGATGGCGCGGCGGCCTACATGCTGCTGGCGGAGCATCTGATGCGCAATTCCGAGTTACGCGGGAAGGCTTTCAATTTTTCCAACGAAAGCCAGGTCAGCGTACTCGAACTGGTAAATCTCATCCTGTGCGCCATGGGGTCGGAGCTGAAGCCCGAAATTCAGAATCAGGCCAACAATGAGATTCGCCATCAATACCTGAGCGCGGAGCGGGCACGCCGCCTGCTTCATTGGGCCCCCGAGTTCACCCTGGAGCAGGGCCTGAAACGTACCATTGCCTGGTACAAAGAGGTTCTAACCTAGTGAATAGTGAAGCAAAACGCATACGCGAGCAGATTCTGGCGCTGGTCTCGCAATACTGGGCCGAAGCTTTTCCCCAGACGGATTTCGTACCGGGAACGTCGCCGGTACCGGTTGCCGGCAGGGTGTTTGATGCCTCGGAGCTGGAACACCTGGTGGATGCTTCCCTCGATTTCTGGCTGACCACCGGGCGCTTTGCCGAGCAATTCGAGAAGGAATTTGCCGGCTTTTTTGGCCGGCGCTATAGCCTGCTGGTCAACTCCGGATCTTCGGCCAACCTTTTGGCGGCGGCGGCGCTGACCTCGCACAAGCTGGGCGACCGGCAACTGCGCCGCGGGGATGAAGTCATCACCGTGGCCGCGGGCTTTCCCACCACGGTCAATCCGCTCATACAGTGCGGACTCACGCCGGTGTTCGTCGATATCGACGTACCCACCTATAACATTGACGTCACGCAGCTGGAAGCGGCCCGCTCGGAACGCACCCGCGCCATCATGCTGGCCCATACCCTGGGCAATCCGTTTGACCTGGCGGCGGTGAAGCAGTTTACGGAGAAATACGGCCTGTGGCTGGTGGAGGACTGCTGCGATGCTGTCGGCTCCACCTACGACGGCCAACTGGTGGGAACTTTCGGCGATCTGGCAACTACCAGTTTTTATCCCGCCCACCATATCACCATGGGAGAGGGCGGCTGCGTGATGGGCGACCAGCCGCTGCTCAAGACCCTGGTGGAGTCGTTCCGCGACTGGGGACGCGACTGCTGGTGCGATCCGGGAAAATCGAATACCTGCGGCAAGCGCTTCGACTGGTCGCTGGGCGGATTGCCGCATGGCTACGACCACAAGTACATTTATTCCCATATCGGCTACAACTTGAAGGCCACGGACATGCAGGCGGCCGTCGGCGTAGCGCAATTACGGAAATTGCCCTCGTTTATCGCCGCGCGCAAACGCAACTTCGCCGCCCTGCACAGGGGTTTGCAGGCGCTGGAAGAGTTTCTGGTTCTGCCGCAGGCAACCCCCAAGTCCGACCCCAGCTGGTTCGGATTCCCCATCCTGGTGCGCGAGGATGCGCCATTTTCCCGCGAACAGGTGGTGCGCCATCTGGAAGAGAATCAGATCGCAACCCGATGTTTGTTTGGCGGCAATCTGGTGCGGCAGCCTGCCTACCAGAACGTCCCTTACCGGGTGGCCGGCGAGTTGAAGAACAGCGACCTGGCCATGAATCAGCTCTTCTGGATCGGCGTGTATCCCGGCCTTACCCCGGCGATGCTGGAGCACATAATGGACGTTTTTGCGGCTTTGCCGAAGGCACTGGCAGGAAGGAAAGCAAAGCCGGTGGCAGCAGAACGAAAATAGGCGCTCAATCTCCCGGCAGGATATAGAACAACGCCGGCGCCAGAAAACACGGCCTGTTCGGCTGCAAACTGTGAACTGTAAACTGTGAACTCTAATCCTTTAGCCAAAGATCTCGACAGCATGATCTCCCAGGCGCCCGAGCTGTGGGAAGAGCTGCGTGGCGCCCGAATCTTTATCACCGGGGGGACCGGCTTTTTTGGCTGCTGGTTCCTTGAAAGCATCGCCAGCCTCAATGAGCGCCGGGGATTGCGCATACGGGCTACGGTGCTCACGCGCGATCGGGAGCGCTTCCGGCAAAAGGCGCCGCATCTGGCGGAGAACCCGGCCTTCGAGTTTCATTCCGGAGATGTACGGGAATTCACGTTTCCAGCGGGCCGTTTTTCGCACGTCATTCACGCCGCCACCCAGGCCAGCGCACAATTGAACGACGATGCCCCGGTGGCGATGTTCGATACGATTGTGCAAGGGACGCGCCGGTGCCTGGAGTTTTCCGTTCACTGCGGCGCCGGCAAGTTCCTGTTGACCAGCTCGGGCGCGGTATACGGAAGACAACCCGGCGATATGCCGCTGGTGCCGGAAACGTTCACCGGCGGGCCCGACCCGCTGGACCGGCGCTCCGCTTACGCCGAAGGCAAACGCGCAGCCGAATTGGAGTGTTCGTTGTTTGCCCGCGATGGACTGGAACCGAAGATTGCGCGCTGTTTCGCCTTCGTTGGTCCTTACATGGACATCAACGCCCATTTTGCCGCGGGAAACTTTATCCGCGATCAGCTGCAAGGCGGTCCGATTCGCGTACAGGGCGACGGCCATCCCGTGCGTTCCTACCTGTATGCCGCCGATCTCATGGTCTGGTTGTGGACGATTTTGCTGCGGGGCGCGCCCGGCCGCGCATACAACGTGGGATCGGAAGAAGCCCTGAGCATCGCCGAACTGGCGCACCTGGTCGCCGATGCGCTTTCGCCGCAGGTGGAGGTTGCCATTGCCGGCGGCTCGAATCGCGCCGGGGCGGCAAACTATTACGTGCCCTGTACGGCACGCGCGCGGGAAGAGTTGCAGCTGCGCTGTCACACGCCCTTGCGCGAAGCCATTCAGCGCACGCAGGCGTGGTTTCGCCAGGCTCCGTAGTCAGGAAGATTTTCGAAGGACAACTATGGATTTCATCAAGAACCTTTTTAACTTGGACGGAAAAGTTGCGGCGCTGACCGGCGCCGGCGGGTTACTGGTTGGCGCCATGGCGCGAGGCCTCGCCAAGGCCGGCGTGCGCGTTGCATTGCTCGACGTCAGTCCGGAGGCCCCTGAGGCGCTGCGGGCCGAGATCGTTGCCGGGGGCGGCCAGGCGATTGTGGTTCCCACCGATGTCACCCAAAAGGCGGATTTCGAAAAAGCTCTAGCCGTCACCTTGGAGACCTTCGGAGACGTTGACATTATGATCAACGGAGCCGGCGCAAACGCGCCCACGCCATTTCTGGAGATTCCGGTCGACGAATGGAACCGGATTTTGACCGTGCAACTCACCGGCACCATGCTGGCCTGTCAGGTATTCGGCGGCCATATGGTGGAAAAGAAAAAGGGCTCCATCATCAACATCTCTTCCGCCTCTTCGGGACCGCCGCTATCCAAAGCTTTCACCTATTCGGTGGCCAAGGCGGGAGTAAAGAATCTGTCGCAGAACCTGGCACGGGAATGGGCGACGGTGGGGGTACGGGTAAATATCTTGCGTCCCGGTTTTTTCCCCAGCGATTACATGAAGAAGAATTTTCTGACTCCGGAGCGAATCAGCTCGATTTTGGGACACACGCCGATGAAGCGATTTGGCGAGGCCAGTGAACTGGTCGGCGCCGTGCTTTGGCTGAGTTCCGACGCATCCAGTTTCGTGACCGGAGCGGAAATCCCCGTCGACGGCGGGTTCACGGCAATGACGATATGAAGAAAACGGTAATCATCACCGGGGGCACCAAGGGCATCGGCGCGGTCATCGCCCGGGCTTTTTATGAACACGAATATCACGTGCTGATCGGCGCGCGCAGCGACAACGGATTGGCGGCCGGTCTGGGTCCGCGGGCGCGATTTCAGGCGCTGGACGTGGCAAAGCCGGCGGAACTGAAGGCCATGGTGGATACCGCCGTGCAGTGGACCGGCGGGTTGGACGTGTTTATCAACAATGCCGGCCTATCCGGCTGGCGTTCGCTGGATAAGATCGACGAGTCCTTCTGGCAAAGCATGCTGGACGTAAATCTGAAGAGCGTGCTATTTGGCTGCCAGGCAGCGCTGGGCGCGCTCCGCCCAGGCGGCGTCATCCTGAACATTTCCAGCATGGCGGGCAAGCGCGGCACGGCCAACAACGCGGCTTACTGCGCCGCCAAGTTTGGCGTGAACGGAGTGACGCAGGCGCTGGCCAAAGAGCTGGGGCCCAAAGGCATCCGGGTAAACGCCATTTGTCCGGTGTTGATACAGACTCCCGGCTTGTTGACCGCTCTGACGGAAAGCCCGGATGCGCCGGCTTATGCCAAAGGCGTCGAGCAGTTCCTCGCCGACTTCATCCGCGGCAACGCCGCGCTCGGACGGCTGCCCTCGGCCGAAGAGGTGGCCGACTTTTGTCTTTACCTGGCTTCGGAGAAGGCCTCGGCCATCACCGGGCAGTGCATCAACCTGGATTGTGGGGTATTTCCTCAATAATGGGAGCAGCGAATAAGAGCATGGTTCGACTAGCCGATTACGTTATGCGCACCTTGGCCGATGGCGGGGTCAAACACGTTTTTCTCCTCACCGGCGGCGGGGCAATGTTCCTGAACGACGCCATCGGTCAGGAGAAGCGCATCCAGTATGTCTGCCAGCACCACGAGCAGGCATGCGCCATGGCAGCCGAAGCCTATGCGCGGATCAGCGGCAACCTGGGGGTGATCAACGTCACCACCGGACCGGGGGCGATCAACGCCCTGAACGGCGTCTTTGGCGCTTGGACCGACTCCATCCCCATGCTGATTCTCTCCGGCCAGGTCAAACGGCAGACCTGTATGTCGTCTTATCCGGAACTTGCGCATTACCGCCAACTGGGAGATCAGGAAGTTGCAATCACGAAGTTGGTGAAGGACATCACGAAATATGCGGCGTTTGTGGACGATCCGCAAACGATCGGATACCACCTCGCCAGGGCGGTGCATCTGGCCACCAGCGGCCGGCCGGGACCCTGTTGGCTCGATATTCCGGTGGATGTGCAATCCGCAAAGATCGATGCCGGCAACCTGCCGCAATACGATCCGAACGAAGATGAAGTTGCAGTGGACTCCGGACTGCTGGCGACGCAATGCCGGGAGCTTTCCCAACGCCTGCAGAGTGCGCAACGGCCGGTGCTCATGGTAGGGAGCGGTGTACGCATCGCCAGGGCGGAAGCCGGTTTTCAGGAACTGATCGAGCGCCTGCGAATTCCTGTGGTCACCACCTGGACCGCGATTGACCTGCTGCCTTCCGACCATCCTCTGTACTGCGGCCGCCCCGGCATGGTCGGCGATCGGGCGGGTAACTTCACGGTGCAGAACTCCGATTTGTTGATCATGGTGGGATGCCGCCCCAGCATCCGGCAGGTCAGTTATAACTGGACCTCACTTGCCCGCGAGGCCTTCCGGGTCCGGGTCGATGCGGATCCCGAGGAATTGAAGAATCCCTTCCTTAAGCCGGAAATGGGTATTTGCGCCGACGCCGGCAAGTTCTTCCGTGAACTGTCCCTGGAGATTGCCAGGCCGGGAGCCGCGAAACCGGCCGATCACGCGAAATGGCTCGCCTGGTGCAAAGAGCGCGTGGCGCGTTATCCGGTGAGTGCGGAGCCGCGCGAACGCGGCCAGCAGATTAATCCATACGATTTTTGCGATGTCCTGTTCCAGCAACTCAAGGAAGATGACGTGGTGGCATGCGCCAACGGCGCTGCCTCGGTGATTCCCTTTCAGATCGGCCGCATCAAGGCTGGTCAGCGAGTCTTCACCAATGCCGGCGCGGCTTCCATGGGGTATGAACTGCCCGCTGCCATCGGCGCGGCCTTCGCCCGACCGGGCAGCAGAGTGATTTGCATGGCGGGAGACGGCAGCTTCCAACTCAATCTTCAGGAGTTGCAGACTGTGGTACACCACGGGCTGAATATCAAGATCATCGTATTGAACAACAACGGGTATCTATCGATTCGGAACACCCAGTTGAACTTTTTTGGCGCGGCCAACCTGGTGGGAGAGGGGCCGGCCAGCGGGGTCTCCTTCCCCGATATGATCAAAATCGGCCAGGCATACGGCCTGCCGGCAATCCGGATCGAGAAGCTGGATTTTGCCGGCCAGCTCGAACAGGTTTTGCAGACTCCGGGACCGGTGCTCTGTGAGGTCGTGGTTGATCCTAAACAAACGGTGTCGCCCCGGCTTTCTTCGCGGGTATTGCCGGATGGCAGGATTGTTTCCTCGCCCCTGGAGGACATGTTCCCCTTTCTGGAGCGCGAGGAATTCCGCGGTAATATGCTGGTGAAGGTGCAGGAAAACGACTGATCGAGGAAGCGGCCGCCACGCAGCCGGCGCGCGGTTGACACCGGCTGCGTGGGATAAAATGGGACGGCTGGATTTGCCGGGAACCGGGGAACGGCGAATACCGGAGGGGTCGCCATGTGGCCGGTCCGGGATTCCGATGTGTACAATACCAATATTCACGAAATCACAACATCTTTATCTTTCTGAGGAACTTACACGTGATCACCGGCGCCGATATTTTTGATGAACTGTTCGTACTGGAGATGGCCAACAACCACCTCGGCGACCTGCAGCGTGGCCACAAGATCATCACGACCTACGGCCAGATCGTGCGCTTCAACAATGTGCGGGCGGCTATCAAGTTGCAGTTTCGCGACGTCGATAATTTCATCCACAAGGATTTCCGGAACCGTACCGACGTCCGGTACATCAAGAAGACGCTTGATACCCGGATTGCCACCGAAGATTTCGCCGGCATGATCCGCGCCATCCGCCAGGCCGGCTGCATCACCATGGCGACTCCGTTCGATGAAAAATCGGTGGAGCTTTGCTGCGAATTGGGAGTTCAGATCATCAAGATCGCCAGTTCCGACGTCAACGACTGGCTGCTGATCGAAAAGATCGCCAAGTGCAAGAAGCCGGTGATCGTCTCCACGGGCGGTTCCACCTTAAAAGACATCGATGATCTGGTGACCTTCTTCGACAATCGCCGCATTCCGCTGGCCGTCAATCACTGCGTTTCCCTCTATCCCTCGGAAGACCGTGAGCTGGAGATGAACCAGATTGATTTCCTGCGCGCCCGTTACCCCGGCCATACGATCGGTTTTTCCACC
>CAZUCM010000001.1:0-4710 GCA_964619235.1 uncultured Terriglobales bacterium | reverse complement strand
CGATTTCCTCAAACAGCGGTATCCCGGCGTATTGATCGGTTTTTCCACCCACGAGTATCACGATTGGACCGCCTCCATGTTGATCGCGTACGCCAAAGGAGCCCGCTCCTTTGAGCGCCACATCGACATCCAGACGGATGGAATGACCGTATCTCCTTACTGTTCCCTCCCCGAGCAGGTGGACACATGGTTTAAGGCCTTCTACAAGGCCAAGGAGATGTGCGGCGCCCCGGGGACATCCAAGCGCATCCCGCCACAGCAGGAGATCGCGTACCTTGATGCGCTTGTACGTGGTGTGTACGCGAAGGAAGATCTGCCGGAAGGCCACGTTTTGAACGACGAGGACGTGTATCTGGCCATTCCCTTGCAGAAGGGACAGATTTCCTGCCGGGAATTGATGCGCGGAGAGGTTTTGTTGCGCCCGATCAAACGTGACCAGCCCATCCTGATCGATGCCATTGACAGCCCCTACGCCAGTATTCCGTCACTGACAAAGTTGATATACAACCGCGGCCTTGACCCTCAGGAAACACCAGGCCAATCGCACGCGGCGGTGGTAATCAACAAGGGAAAGGCGTAGACGCAAAACCATGAAGACCATCAGCGTCGTATCCCCTTGCTATAACGAGGAAGGCAACGTTCAGGAACTGTATGAACGGGTGCGGGCGGTTATGCAGAAGCTGGGCCGCTACCGCTACGAGCACATCTTCATCGACAACGCTTCCAACGACGGCACCTTCGCCATTCTGAAGCGAATTGCAGCCGCCGATCCGAACGTCAAAGTCATTCGCAATACCCGCAACTTCGGGCATCTGCGATCGCCATTTCACGCCCTCCTGCAGGCGCAGGGGGACGCCGTCATTGCCCTGATGTCCGATCTGCAAGATCCGCCGGAAGTGCTGGCGGAGCTGATTGCCGAATGGGAAAAAGGTACGCAAATTGTCATCGCCATCAAAACCAGCAGCCGCGAAAGCGGACTGATGTACTGGCTGCGCACCTGTTTCTACCGGATCGTAAACCGCCTCTCCGATATTGAAACTTACGAGCACTTCACCGGGTTCGGGCTCTACGACCATAGCGTCATGGAGATGATCAGGCAGTTCGGCGATCCCTATCCCTACTTTCGCGGTATGATCGCCGAAATCGGCCTGCCTCACGCCGAGATCGAATACGAACAACAGCGCCGCAAGCGCGGCAAAACCAAGAATAATTACTACACGCTCTACGACCTCGCCATGCTGGGCATTACCACCTTGTCGAAGGTCCCTCTGCGCGCCGTCACTTTCAGCGGATTTGCCGGATCTTTGTTTGCCCTGCTGGCGGGTATCGGTTATTTGCTTTACAAACTGCTGTTCTGGAAAAACTTCTCGGTCGGCATCGCTCCACTGGTAATCGGTTTCTTTTTCTTTGGATCCATCCAGTTGTTGTTCATGGGAATCATCGGCGAATACATCGGCAATATTCAGGGGTACGTGCAGGGTCGGCCCCTGGTCTTTGAGCGCGAACGAATCAATTTCGAACACGCGCCGGGAGAGCCGCTACGCGGTTCCGTTCCCGCCGAAGATGCCTTGGAGCGAAACTAGACCTGTGGCGGCCTTCTCAGAATCGGGTCTGTTGCCGGTGGAAGCGCCGGCGGGACAATCCCGCCGCTCGCTTTGGACCTGGCTGATCTCCATCCCGCTGGCCGCCGTATTGCTCTATTTTTCGCTGCGCAAGGTGGATTGGCGCGAAGTTTGGCGTTTGGTCTCCGGTTGCCATCTCAGTTTCCTGTTTTTGTCACTCGGAATTGGACTGCTGGCCTATCTGGTGCGGGCTTTCCGCTGGCGAATCCTGTTGAATGCCCGGGAGACCGTATCCTTTCCCGATGTGCTGTGGGCCAATTCCGCCGGGTATCTGGGAAACTTCTGGCTCCCGGCCCGTGCGGGGGAGCTGGTTCGCACCGCCATGATCAGCTCGCGCTCGCGGTTATCGCGGTCCTATGTCCTTACGACGGCGGTGACCGAACGCGTGGCGGACATGCTGGTGCTGGTGTTGATCGGCAGTTTCGTCGGCTTGGGTCTGGGACAAAAGCCCCTTTGGCTGGCGCGGCTTTCGGCGCTGGCCGCGGCCGGGGCGGTGCTGGGAACGATTTTTCTGGCGATCCTGCCCATCCTGCACGGTGCGGCCGATGCGATCGTCGCCCGCCTGCCGGTCGCCGTTCCGCTGCGGCAGCGCTTAAACGGTATGACCGCAAATGCGATTTCCGCCATGCATGGCTTTCGCAACCCTTCCCGTTTTCTGCAATTCATCGCGCTCACGATTCTGATCTGGCTGATCGATGCCTCCTCCTCGATGGCGGTGGCGCGCGCATTGCACCTGAGGCTGTCCCTTTCCCTGGCCCTGTTGTTGCTGACCGCTTTGGGCGTGGGAAGCGCATTGCCATCTACGCCAGGAGCCGTCGGAATCGTTCAATTCGTTGCCGTCACCGTGCTGGTCCCGTTTCATTTCACGCACAGCGACGCCATCGCTTTCATTCTGACATCCCAGGCCGCCGGCTATATTGTCATTACTTCGCTGGGTCTTCTGGGATTGTGGCAATACCGGATGCGCGCGCAAAAGAAAAGCTCATCTTCTCCATAGATGGCGCTGCAATTTGAGTGAACGGGAAATGGCGAACGAAAGAACCCGATTTCTCAATCGCTCAGTTGAAGAAAGGAAGCTTCAATGTCTGAACTGCGAGCCAGGAAAATCAAGCTCATCTTGTTTGATGTGGACGGCGTTTTGACCGACGGTTCCATCTGGTTGTTCCCGCCCAATGCGGCATCCCCCCCGGCAAAGGAAGCCGGGCCGCAGGAGGGAGCGACAGTGACGCAGAACATGGTCGAGGTGAAGGGATTCCATACCCACGATGGCACCGGATTCTGGCTTGCCCGCCTGGCCGGCCTGCAAACCGGCCTGGTCACCTCCCGATGTTCCGAAACCGTGAAGCTGCGCGCCCGTGACTTGCGCATCGACCACGTGCTTCAGGGCATATCCGACAAACACACCGCATTCCAGAAGCTGCTGCAAAAGACCGGCCTGGCGGCGGATGAGGTAGCCTTCGCCGGGGACGATCTGGTCGATTTACCGGTTATGCGCGAGTGCGGGCTGGCGATTACCGTGCCGAATGCGCGCGAAGACGTCAAAGATGAAGCCCACTTGATCACTGACCGGCCGGGCGGACAAGGCGCCGGGCGCGATGCCATCGAATACATACTCCGCGCACAGAATAAACTCGATGCGGCAAAAGAGGCTTATTTGCGGCGCGCGTAAGCTCTTATTTCCCGCCGCAGAGTTCGGTTTCAATCAGCTCGCACAGGATGTGCCCGGTGAGAATGTGAGCCTCCTGGATGCGGGGGGTATCGCCGGAAGGGATACAGATGCAGTAGTCGGCGAGGGAGCGCAGCTTGCCGCCGGTGGCGCCGGTCAATCCGACCGTAATCATCCCCTTTTCGCGGGCAGACTCGGCGGCACGCAACATGTTCGGGGAATTCCCGCTGGTGCTGATACCGAACGCCACGTCTCCCGCCACCCCTAATCCCTGAAGCTGGCGCGAATACACCTCGTCAAAGGAATAGTCGTTGCTGATGGCAGTAAGCGCCGACATATTATTCGTCAGGGTCCAGGCCGCCAGGCTCTGGCGGTTCAGGAGATAGCGCCCGGCCAGCTCCGCAGCCAGGTGCTGGGCATCGGCGGCGCTGCCGCCGTTGCCATAAAAGAAGACTTTGCCTCCGGAACGAAGGGCCCCGGTCATGGCGGCAGCCACCTGCCGCACCGTCTCCTGATAACCGGAATCGTTCAGCAGAGTTTTTACGGCCGTCAGATGACTGCGGATTCGAGAGGAAATCATCGTCCGAACTTGCGTGGGATCATGCGTCACGCAGCATATTGTATTGACTGGCGGGACGGCAGTAAATCGCCGATTGCAAGCCGGCCGGCACAAAAGCACGGCTACAGCCACGGCAGGACGGCGATCGGATTCACCGGCGTAATCTGGACACCGGCCGGTGGAGTATGAACAATTAATAATTTGAGTCCTGGTGTTTCGCCCTGCAATCTCAGTGGTACAGAACAGGCACAGCGACTCCTTTATGCCGGGGGCGTAACTTGCACACAGAACGGTATTTCGCGCCGGCACTGACGAGGTTACGCTCGAACCTGCCTTGCGTTCCGAGGGCTAAAGCAACCCCGATCCGCCGCCGATTACCTAAATGGATGAGTATGCGCCAAGCGATCTGCCGGTGTGGGCGGTTATTGGTGTTGTCCTTTGTGGCTCTCCTTGCCGCACATGCCCTGGAACCCGGCCGGCCCATTGCCCAGTACGGGTACCGTCTGTGGCTCAAGCAGGATGGTCTGCCGCAGAACGGTATACGGGCGGTAGCCCAAACCCCCGATGGATATCTTTGGATTGCCACTCGCGATCACCTGGTGCGTTTTGACGGCGTGCAATTCACGCAAGCCAATCTGCCGGTGGGGGCCAGCGGCGCTTGTCTGTACGTCGATCGGCTCGGGCAGTTGTGGGTGGGCACCATCGGCCATGGCCTGCTTCTTTATCAGGATCATAAATTTGTCGCGCAAACCTGGGAGGGTCTGAACTGGCACAATGACCGTCTGGTCGATGTGCGCGCCATATACCAGGACCATGAAGGCGCCATGTGGGTGGGCACCGACAAGGGCCTGTTCCGGTACATG